>CAZADL010000006.1:0-25488 GCA_964483915.1 uncultured Candidatus Saccharibacteria bacterium
AACCGCCGTAAAAGAAGACGAATGCGCCGATAAGGAAAAGCCACAGGCTGCCCCCCGGAACCGTCCACTGGAAATGGAACCACGTCTGGATGTTCGGCGAAAGCGCCATCGCAAGGAGCACGAAGGGAAGCGTGGTCCAGAATCGCCGTTTGAAATCCTGTTCGGCGCCTTTCCCACGGTGCGCCTCGTGGCCGTATGCTTCGCCCCCCATATCCATCGGCACCAGTTCCATACCGCACTTCGGGCATTCGCCCGGTTTATCGGAAATGACGTCCGGATCCATCGGACAGGTGTACAACTGCTCTCCGGCATACGCAGTTGTTTTACCATCGCCCGGCTCGGCCAGGTGATCATGCGATATAACCTCACGACCTTCACCGCTGTGCCGGTACTGCGCATCCCCTTCTTTCACGAGGTGCATGCCGCACTTTGGACAGCGCCCCGGCACACCCTCTTTTACCTCGGGATGCATCGGGCAGGTATAGATATCTTTATTATGATTGTCCATTGGTTTTTTTATTAGAACCTGTCTCAAAAATCCTCCAGCCCGCAACCCGTCGGGATCAATGAGCCATTCATCGGTGTCTTCGTTTAAGGACATACGAGCCTTCGATCCTGGCAAACTTTCCGTTGCAATAGGAATAGACGAGCGGACGGCCGAAAGGCAGGGAAACGGACGGGATGTCCTGCGGGCGGATACGCTCCAAGAATTTTATGAGCGCTCGGAGCGTATTGCCATGCCCGACGATCAGTATGGTCTGTCCCTTCTCGAGACGCGGCAGGATGATATTCCTGAAATATCCAACCGACCGCTTATAGGCCTGCTTCAGGCTTTCACCGCCTGGCGGCTTCTCGGCATATCCGCGTTGCCACGCATGCACGCGTTTCGATCCATAGATCTTTTCCGCCTCCCGTTTATCCATCCCCTGCAGATCGCCATAGTTTCGTTCGTTCAATGCGTCGCTCGAATATATCGGAAACGATTTGGAACCAATACCGCCCGTCGACGGATCGGCGATATCGAATTTTCTGTTGTTATGGCTGAATACCCCGATCTTTTTCTGTTCCGTCAAAATGATCTGCAGCGTTTCGCGAGTGCGCTCCAGATTGGAGACGAACGCCGCATCATAACGGAAGCGTCGGCAATGCCCTGCAACCTTCCGCGCCTCAGCAAGGCCTTTCTCCGTGAGCGACGCGTCGACCCAGCCGGTGAATAGATTCAACCGATTGAAGCGCGACTCACCGTGCCGGACCAAGACAAGAATTCCACCCTTATGGCTTGCCCCTCGCAGGGCAGCTGGCGCAGCATTCCTATTTTTGACCCTAGCAGCATCCACCACTATGCCGGTGCTTATTTTTTTCACGTTCGGCCATCCTTTTCCGATATTCCTCCGCATGTTCTTCGGTGCAGAAATATTTATCGAGCATCTTTACCGCCTTCTCTTCATCCACTTTTGTGCCGCACAGGGCGCATTTCTTTGCAAACCATCCCATAATCATAATTTTGTTAATTATACCATTATTCTTATTTTCTCCGCGTAATATCGACCAAAGACGCGCTCGCGACCCCTAACGCTTTCACGGCATCCATGAAATTCATCACCTTCAAAAATTCGAAGTTAAATCCCGCCTTGATCACGCCTTCGGGGGAAAGGCGGGAAAGGATCTTCATGATGCCGCGCCACTGTTTCTTGGTAAGATGGCCATACAGCTGTTCGGCTATCAGATAACTCAGCCGCCACTTTTTCCCCGTATACGCCGCCCATTTCTTATCGTATGCAGCGAGCTCTTTCTCACTGATGTCGTTCCTCGACAATGCCTGGTCGATGGTTTCGGCTGCCATCCTTCCGGAATGGAGCGAGTGGCGGATGCCCTCTCCTGCCAAAGGGTTGATTTGCATCGCAGCATCGCCGATGGCGATAAGACCGGGGTACACGCACTCATTCAATCCCCCCGTCACGTAGATATTCCCTCCGTGCAGATCCATCGGCTGGACGTTTTTGAGCTCGGGAAATTTCCCCATGAATTTTTTGAGAAGCGGCATCACGTCCGCCGTGCCGTGATTTATCTCCGATACCATCCGGCGAACCGCATGCCTCACCCTTCGCGCACCTGCGCGATACGCGGATACCATCATGCCGGAGAAAGAAGCGGTATCGGGATGACCGCACAGGATAAATATTTTCTTTTTTGCACCCATGGTATTTTTGGCAGCCATACTGCCACTATACCCCTATGGGGTATTTCTTGTCAAGCGTAACCCTTGTGGATAAACCGGCCGCCTTTGGGTTCTAGGTTTTTGCCCCGTAGGTAATGACGATTTGGTCGCCGTCATGAAGCACGGTGTTCTCGAAGGCCTGCGCGGGATTGCCGTTTACGGTCTCGGTAATGCTGTGCGTGCCGTCCGCCTTGTAATCGAGGACCTGGTTTTGATTGAAGGTTTTTCCCCACACCGCAAAAAAATCGCCGAGCGTGAAATCCCGCGCCTGCGGCGATTCAATGTGGATAACTCCGCTCTCGTCGTGCGTATGGATCGGATGCATGCAGACCGCATTCAATCCGATGTCGGCGGGAATTGTCTGGGTCGCGCCATTGATGATGATGGCGATGTGAGGATGGATGTGGAACTGCGTCAGGGGGTCGCTCGTGCAGGAAAGGGCGATCTGGTGCGTCGTCTGCGTCGAAGCGGAATAATTACCCCAGGCGATAAGCCCTATCAAGACCGCCACCACCGCTCCCGCAATCCACCACCCGCTCGAAGAATTTTTCTTGTAATGTTTTGACATGTATGGATGAATGTTTTTAATATTTTTCGGGATTGCAGATGCTCGGCGTTACGATCTGCTTTGCGGTCACCGCTATCGCGTACAGGAGCAAACCGATACCGATAATACCGAACTCGCCGCCCCGCAATGGCAGGAAAACCAGGATACCTGACGCGCCTACGAGCGACAGCCCGGCCGTCGTGATGACCGACCCGCACGCCGCGCAGCCGATACCTAAGACGCCGCTTACCATCCCGCCGATGCCCATCGCCACACCCGCGCTTTTTACGGACGATACGCGGCGGGAGAAATAATAGGCGACAAGGGCGGCGTTGACGCCGAACAGGACCGAGACAAGGACGGCAATCGTCGCGGAGAAAGCGGTGAAGCTGGTCGCGATGCCGCCCAAGAGATCGAGCGGCAGTCGGAGCCGCAGGACAAGCGGTATGCCGCCGTCGCCAAGCTCATGGGAAATGAGGCTCAGGTTGGGAAGCCATATCGTGAAAGCGAAGATGGCGCCGCCTGCCGCGAGGGCGAGCAGGGAGTATGCGGGTCGCGACAAAACCTTCCCGATGGTTTGCATCCGCGTTGCGGGTCGCGTCGGCATCGTTATGATTTTTTCTGCAGGGCGGCTTCGATAACCGTCTGGAACGCGGCATAGGGCTGCGCCCCGAGAATCTGCTGGCCGTTCACATAGCTCGTCGGCGTCGAGTTTACGCCAACCGAGCTCGCCGCATCCTTATCTTTTTGGATCTGGTCGGCATATTTGTTGCTGTCGACGCAGGTTGTAAACGACGGGATATCCAAACTGACCTGCTGCGCCAATCTCAGAAACTCCGCGCGGCTGAAGAAGCCGTCGTTTTCCGAGCCGCCGCTCGATGCATCTTTCACTTTGGCGGTATAGAGCGCATCGCGATAATCCCAGAACTTGTTCTGGTCCGCGGCGCACTCGGCCGCTTCGCCTGCCGCAACGGATTCTTTCCCGAGAAATTGGAAGTTGCGGAAGACCATCTTTACTTTGCCCGTGCTAATGTAATCTGCGCGAAGCTGTGGCTCTACCTGCGTGAACATGCGGCCGCAAAACGGACATTGATAATCGCCGTATTCGATAAGCGTTACCGGAGCATTCGGGTTGCCGAGGACGACGTCCCGCCCGCCGATCGGTGGAAGCGATGCTTGAACCGTCGGCGTAGGCGCATTTTGGTTCTGTCCGGCGGCCACTGGAGCCGGCGAACCGCCCCGCATTGCCGCAAAAACGACCGATCCACCGATGATGACGGCGGCGGCAAGGATGGAGATGGGCAGGAATTTATCCTTCGAAGATCCGCGTGCTGCCTCACGATGTCCGCGCCCTATGATCTCATTTTCGTGATGTTCCATGGAATTGATTCTTTTAATTTTTTAGAAAATGCCAACCTACCGCAGGCTTGCGGCATCGCAATGGAACCGCAAACGGATATTAAAAAGCGGGCGGGCAGTTATAGAGCCTCGGGTGCATAATGCCGCGGCGCATGATATCGCGGATAGGGTCATAGATCGCCACAAACAGCGGATGCGTTTTTGAGGCGGGGAATCTAGGATTGCCATCGCGCAAGCCGTCCTCAAATATCCGCCTCAGAAAGACCAAAAACATGAATGACAGGAAGCTGGCCGCAAAGAGCAACAACATCCGGTCTGAAATTGGCAGCGGCAAAAGTACGCTCGCGAAATGAG
The DNA here is from genome assembly GCA_964483915.1 of uncultured Candidatus Saccharibacteria bacterium. GTDB lineage: Bacteria > Patescibacteriota > Minisyncoccia > UBA6257 > 2-01-FULL-56-20 > CAJAQL01. The sequence continues at coordinate 4,479 of CAZADL010000006.1, forward strand.
CCATGCTGCAATTTGCCATGCTTCCCATGTCTAAAATACCGTGATGCGCGTCCATCGCGCCGCAAAAGGCGAATCCGCCGATAACGGCCAGGAGAAACATGATTGAAAATGATTTTTTGTAGAATGAAATTCCCCGTCCCATAGCCATCATTATACCAAACCTCAGCGGTCGGCCGAAATCGTCTTTGCGCCTTCCACCACCGCATAAGACCAACTAGAATCTGTCTCAAAAATCCTCCAGTCCGCGTTGCGGGCCATCCTGCCCGAGCGCAAGCCAAAACAAGAACACATACAAAACCATCTGCAGGAATACATAAATCCGGATCGCCGAAATATGCATTCCGTATGTCCCCGCCAAAAGAAATGGGTCCGACTGCAACACGCGGAAGATAACCTCCTTCGCGCCATGGAACGCACACAGTATCAAAGCGACCGAAACCGGCGGACGCGCTGAATATGAATCCTTAAGCCGTAGACCGATGATCACATTTTCGATTTCCGCCACGCCACATGTTCGTAGATGCTCGACCAATAGAAGCCCAAACTGAACGCGAACATGAGCTCCTCAAGCGGCACGCCGAAGAACAGAATCCCCGAAATTGCCGTAAGGTTCCATACCCGTTCGACATAGCCGGGATACGCGAAGATGAGCGTGAGGAAATACAGGAAGTAGAGGACAAGGAAAAGGAATGCGCTCGTTATCATCTTCTTTTTGAGATCCGGACGGCAGTACCACGTGGCGATCCCTCCCGCCACCATCGCGATATCGGCCACATAGATATGATTGAGGTGCGGCACAAAAAGCAGCGCGAAGAAGATGGCCGGCGCGGAAAGAAGCGCCCAAAGATGGTACCGATGGCGCGGATCATGCCGCTCCATCAGAGCGACGGTCTCATCCTTCTTCCTGAAGATCCAGTCATAGAGCGAGATGGCAATGCCGCCGATTGCGAATGAAAAAATGAGGCTCTCGATGTCGAATCCCGTCCGTTGGGCGAGGTAAAAGAGCGACGGCGGATTCCAGTACGACGGGACGAAAAGCGGCTCGGTGAGGCCGAGAAGCGATGTCCATCCGCTTACGACAAACATCGTCTTTCTCCGCTCTCGATCGCCGAGGAAAAGGTATATGACAGCCCAAATAACGAGAAGGATCAAACTCCAGAACAACCATGCATAATGATCAGGAACGATCACGGGAATGGAAGATTTATATTAAAGAGTATCGATGACTTTTTTTAGCTTTGCTTCGACGACTTCCGCGATGCCGCGCAGTTCAGGATCGTCGATCATGCCCATTGCCACGGTCGGGAGAACCGTTGCCGCAAACACGTTGCTGCCATCCCCATAGACGACAACGTTGCACGGCAGAAGCAAACCGATATTCTTGTCAGCTTGAAGTGCGCGGTACGCGAATGGCGGGTTGCAGGCTCCTAAAATGACGTAACGGTCGTAATCGACGTTCAGTTTCTTCTTGAGGGTCGCCTGCGCGTCGATTTCCGTGAGCACGCCGAAACCTTCTTTCGCGAGCTCGATCTTCACTTTCTCCACCACTTTGCCGAACGGCAACATAACCTGTTTTTTATATCCATAATCCATAAAGTTATTTTACCATTATCTTTATCCGCTGATTGCCACATTCACAACGCTGAATATTTCCTTCGGTGCTCTACTCCTTCGGCGCGTTCATCGCCCGCCATTCTGCTTTTGAAAGTTTTATGTCCGTGCCTTCGGGAATGTATGCGAGCGGCGTCTTGCGGAATGCCGCGAGGCATGCCTGGCAGCAGAAACGGAATTCGTTGCCGCCGTATTTCAGGATGGCATACTCTTCCTTGCGCCGAAGTTTTTTCTTGCACACGGGGTCGATATAGATCATGGTTGTTATAATTGGTTTGTTGCGACTGGCTTCGAGGCCAGTTTCGGGAAAAATCGCGGAGTACCACGCGCATATTCGTCCCATTGTTTTCCGAATGCCGCTTGCGATTCTTTTTCTTCCAACTTTGCAAGCCGCACGTACATCCATACGAGGATCGGGAACATGAGGAGCGTGAGGATCGTCGGCCACTGAAACAGGAATCCAAGCATGATGAGGATGAACGCCATGTATTGCGGATGACGCACACGGGCATACGGGCCGGTAGTCGCAAGCGTATGATCGCGCTGCGCTTTGTAGAGCACCTTCCATGCATCCATGAGGAGAATGAACCCATAGCCGATCAGGATATAGCTCACGATATGGAACGGCCCGAAGTGCGGGTCGCCGCCCCAGCCAAAGAAATCCTCGAGGAGATGGCCGGAATTATGGCTTAGGAAATCAACGCCTGGCAGGAGTTTTGTGAGCCACCCCGAGAGAAGATAGATCGTGAGCGGGAAACCGTACATCTCCGTGAAAAGCGCGACGATGAATGCGGAGAATGCGCTAAGCGAACGCCAGTCGCGCGGCGTTTTCGGTTTCGTGAAACTGAACGCGAAGACGATGAAGATTGCCGAGTTGATGATGACGAGCGGCCAGAGGCCGTAAGCGTTGTCCATGGCGGTCAGTGGCAGCAGGAATGATTGGAGTGACCTTTCTTTCCGTCGGCAGACGTAGCATCCTTTGCGACATCCGTCGAAGACGATGGTGCCATGTCCGCCATATCCTTATGGCCATCGTGGCTATTGCCCGAATCTGCCCCGTGTCCATGGCCCCGGAACATCATCCAAACGCACGCGCCCACCGTGACGGCGAGGATGAGGAGGAACGGCCACGATGAAAAACCGGCGCCGCTGCCCGCAAACACGAGCAAAATGAAGATGGCGAGGCATGGCAACATCATCCACCACATCGAGGATTTGTTATTATCGTGATCCATATTTTTATTTTTTGATGTTTATTGATCGATCTTTATTTGATGCTCCACGTGAACGTCCTCGTCGCCACGCCACCAACATTGCTCACCGTGAGTGTAATTGTCTTCGGCGTCGAAGACGGTCCAGGGAACGCAAGTGTGCCGTTACGGTGGTGCCCTCCGGCAGCGGGCCCATCCCATGCAACGGGCACGAGTGAGTCGCCACGATCATCGGTCAGCACTGCGACTTTAGTCATGTCCATATCGAGGCTGCCCACATGAGTATCAATCCCAAAATTGAATATCCATGTGCTTGTGCCGAGCGCAAGCGGCTTGGCGATAACCTCCGCCGTACCATCGGAATTGGTTTGCGATTCGTAGGGCGATGTCACCACGACGCCGGGCGCTTGGTGCGTTTGGCTTGCTGATCTTCCGTATTCTGTAGGCGTCCCTCGCGGCACGCTCAAGGCATAGAGAAAGAACATGCCCGCGAGAACAGCAAGCCCGATAAGGATTTCATTTTTTGTATTCATGCCATTTGTTGCTTAAATTTCATGATCCGACCGATCATGTAGGCGATGCCCGCGAGGTTGAACGCGATGCCGACCCAGAAAAGCTGTATCTGGTACGCCCCGACAAAGGATGCAAACGCGCTCACGCCGAGGATCGGGAGAATATTCACGAGATAATGGGCGCAGCAGGAAACCATCGCGGCGGTCGAAGTCGTGCCCGTGACGGCGAGCATCTTGCCGTTCGGATTCGCGTGGACTGCCGCCTTGAGCCAGTTATACAAGCCGATCTGGATGCCGAACCCCGCCGCCAAGCTCGCGATGTAATACCAGTCCTCTGCGAATTGGCTTGCCGCGAAGCTCGCGCCCGACACGAGCGTGAGCACCGCGAAGTAGACCGCGAGCAAAATTCCCGCTGCGAGCGCTCCTTTGAGGGTTGATTTTAACATTGCGGCCATATCAGTGCAGCGTCGCGAGTTCGCTTGTGATCTTGTCGTTATCGATGCCCATGTTCGGATCGTCGAAGACATAGCGGACGATTCCCTGTTTGTCGATCACGACGAATGTGTGGCCAGGATACGAGCCGTAATGCATGGACGAATTCACGGTAAGCATACCGAACTCGTTCGAAACGGCCTTTTGGGTGTCAAAGAGCACGGTGGCATTGCCGAGTTCCGGCATTTTCTGGATGGCGCTTTGCCAATCCGATGGCTGGTCGATCACCACCGAGAGCGCGATGGTATTCGAATCATTAAGCTGCGGGAGGGCGACCATCTGGTTCCAGCATGCCGGGTAACACATGATGCCTTCATTGAAGAAGAGCACCACGTTTTTGCCCTTCAGGCTGTCATTCGTATACGTCGTACCATGCCGGTCCTGTAACGAGAACTGCGGCGCGGGCTTGCCAACGAGATCATTGGGCGATCCCGACGAAGCAGTTGCGCTCCCCGGATGCATGGGATCGCCACCCGCCTGCGGATCGCCGCTTCCGCGACCCAGCATGTAGATTCCTCCGATGACGAATGCGACGATGGCGATCGTAACTATGATGGCCGTCGTATTTTTCTTTTTCGGATATGTTTTCATTTTTTTATTTTTTTTAATTTTCTTTATTCTGCTTTATGGCAAGTATGGTGAGCCATACGAGCAGGCCGACGATAATGATTGCCCACACGGATTGCGGGATTCCTCCGATAAAACCGTTCAGGAACTGCAAGATCTTGGTGATGAAGATGTTGATGTCAACCGCTGTGGCCGAATACCCCATGGGATTGTTTGCCGCCCACATGAGGGTAAACACGCCCATGATAGTGAAGGTCGCTCCCGCCAAGAGGTCTGAGATCCTCGTTTTGAATTCCTTTCCGAACAAGCTGAACGTGAACGGTTTCCGCGCCTCGAAAAGGCGGTTCGTAAGTTTTGTCCGGTCAATGATGGATGCCAAGACGAAGAGCGGCACCACCATGCCAAGGACGTAAGCCAGCGTGTAGACGATGCCCCACGCGAAGGAACCCGGCAGGATCGAGAGCGCGAGCGCTCCCGCAAGTACGGGAGCGCAACAGGTCGTCGCAATACCCGAGAAAATGCCGAGCACGTAGACCGATACAGCCGTTTCCCTTTCCTTAATTTCGAATTTCGGCTTCCACGATGACGGCATAGGCAATCGCTTCCCCAAAAGGAGTGATGCTCCGAGCGCGAGAAGTATCAATCCTACGATTGTAAATATCTCGTGATGGTAATGCCCGAAGAACGTGCTCAATGACGAAAATCCCAGTCCGAGTGGCAAGAAAACCGTGAGGATGCCGAGGAAAAAGATAAACGTCATGAGAAACACCTTGCGTCGCGTCTCGAAGATCGAGCCGAAGTAGGATGGTAAGAGCACCGTAACGCAACATGGCGCAAAAAGCGCCGCGACGCCCGCGATGAATGCCGCCACGAGTGATGTGCTGATAAGTAGTTCCATGGTTTTATTCGCCGCAGCCGTTCCCGCTCGACTGCCCGCTTTGGACCGGCTGCACCTGCTGGATCTGCGAAAGAATTTGCTGGTATCCTTGGGCACTCGAGTACGTCGCGCCGAGGATGTCTTCTGGCTTCGCGGCATTCCATGCGACACCTTTGTTTTGGAGATACCTTGCGATGGCGAGGTACGTGTCCGGGAACCAGTATGAGTTCGCCGTAAGCGCCGCTTGGTACATCTGGTCAGCCGTCGCACCCTGCGATGCCATGAGTTCCAATAGGCCGAGCATCGCCATGCCATGGTTGCAGTCCGGGAAATACGTCGAATTGCCGCAGCACGGGCGGTAGATGTTCTTCGCGACGCTTTCGACGAGCGCCTGCTGCGCGGACGTAAGCGCTACGAACTGGTGTGCGCCGTAATGATTCATTGCATTGCCCACGGCGAGGGTCCAGCCGCCCGTGGAGGCAAAATTTTTCGCGCCGCCGTATTGCGGATTTTGCATCGGGCCGTTTTCCAGGATCGGATTCTTATTCCCAAGCCCCAACGCCCACAGCATATTGAGGATGATGCCAGCGTTCTGCGGCGTCATCTTGATTTGCCCGTTGTTCGTGCCGTCGATCATCTGCTGCATATCCGCGGGCAAACCGCCGCGTTGCGCATAGAGCGCCTTGAATTGGTTTTCGTCGATCACGCCCGCATCCACCATCTGCCTGCCCAAGCTTCCCCATGTGACGGGCAACACTGTGCCGCCGGAGGGAACTACCTGTTCTTGTAGCGCGTTCAATGCCTGGCTTTGCGAAGCGGTCGCTCCTGGCTGGTTTGTGTTTCCATGGTTGCCCAACGGGGCCGCGATTGGCCTTATGACAAAGATATAGCCCACCGTCGAAAAGACGATGCTTGCCGCAATTATGCCGCTGCCCCATAGGACGGCATTTTCGCTCGCCATTTTTGGCCTTCTTTTTTCTAACCGATCGACTTCTTTTTCGAGAGCATGTAGCTCACGCTCTTCATTTTGTTGTTCATGTTCCATGTTTGATGTGAATTACTGCACGCCGCACGACGGCGCGGCGAAGTTATTTGCCGGAGCTGCATATGAGCCCTGATCTTGTGTAGCCGAACTTTGGGACGATGCCGCTGGCGCAGGATATTTCCCCACCACGGCTGCGTATGTTATCGAAGATACCAGCAGGGCGACGGCAATCATTACGCTTCCCCAGATGATGCCGTTGCCGCTGCCTTTCTTCGGCGACCCAGAAAGATATTCCGGTTCCGAATGCCGATCTTCATGCTCTCTATGTTCCATGTCATTCATTGCAGCAATCGGCAAGCTTGCTTACGAGATCCTCAAGCTGCGATGGCTTGCCCGACTTATTTTCCTTGCCCCGACCTTTTACTAACCCGAGTTTGAGCGCCCAGAAAAGCGAATATATTTTGTATGCTCTCTCGAACGTTTGCTTGGCTTTCTTCTTTTCGCCTTCCGACTGGAGCTTATTGCCAACTTCAATGAGCCGCATCGTGGTCGCGAGGAGATGCTTCGCAATGCACCACGTTTCGCCTTCGTTCTCCGGCATCAGCTGGGCGAGTAGTTCCTTACGTTCGCTGCGGATTTCCTGGATGGTGTCGAAATACTCATCCTTTTTTGTTTTTGAAGCCGTGAAGAAGAAATGCTCTTCCAGGCTAATGAGGTTCATGACGGCGATGCTCAGATCTTCGGTTACGTCGAGATCAACGCCGCTTTTTTCTTTGAGTGAATCGATTTTTTTGAGGAATTCCTCAAGGGTTAATTGTTTGTCCATGGTTATTAATTGGCTGCTTCTGCGTACGAAAAAACCGCACGTGATGCGGTTAAGACCCTCCCTTATCAATTCTTCCAACCCGCGTTGCAATCCGGAAGAATGAATGAGGGAGGGTCTGGCTGCAAGCAGGGATGCGCGATCGAAATCCGCCTATCTGCTTGCAGCGAACGATAGCAAAGGATCTCTCCTCTCGTGGAGGGACATCCAATAGCGCTGCTTTGTTATGCTATCTGCGGTTTTTTCAAAATAAACACGGGACGAGATTGCGTTAATCAATGAATCCTTTGGCGCGCCTGGAATCGAAAGCCATGCAAAGAGGACAAGCACGGAAAAAAAGGCGGACGCCAAGGATCCCGCAATGCCAAGCAATGCGCCGAGTAAGGCATTCATGTGCGTGATTGCAAATTGAAGCGGGTCCATGCCGGGAGCGCACGGGGCGCTTCCCGGAATTGCCGCAAGACAATTCGCATGATTGCCCATGCGCATGTTTGCCATAACAAAACCACCCGCCGCCAAGGTAAGAATTGCCGTGAATATCACTATGGTTGCAAGCGCAGATTTCATGCTGTTATGCCAAATCCTTTTTCTTCTCCTCGAACTCTTTCTTGTCGATCTCGCCTTTCGCGTAGCGCTCCTTGAGAACGTCGAGCGCGGCGCGACCGTGGTCGTGCCAGTGCCCCCGCCCGTGGCCAAGCCACCGAATGAGTGCGATGAGGCCGATGATCAGGAGTACCCAGAAGAGAACCATGAAGATCCATCCGAACGGACTCGCGTAACCGTAGCCCATCATCGGGCCGTAGCCGCCGTATCCATATCCCATCATGTTGTAGAAAGGAAAATTATTTTGGTACGGAGTCGACGAAGCTCCGTTGTCGTAATGGCCACCCATCATTCCTGCCGGAAACGCGGCGGTCGAGTTGCATCCCGAGAACCGTTCACCCATCGCAAGGTGCATCGCGTCGAGCCCAGCCTGGCCGGATTGGTTCTGCACCGCCCGATCCATCGTTTCGTGGGCGCCGTCCATCATTTGGTCCATGAAGTATTCGCCAAGATTCTGGAAATCGGTATTGGACAAGCTATTGCACTGGACTTGCTTCGTCTGCAACTCGTTCCACAATTGCCGGCCCGCCACAACGGCAGGATCCGAGCTCGCCGCGAACGCAAAGGTGCTTGCTCCAAGCGCAATGGCAATAGCTGCTACCGAAATTATTTTATGACTGATTTTCATATTTTTATTGTACTATCTTCGTTGCGATAATTTATACACTTTTAATATTTCATCGGCGGCCTTCTTGCCTTGTCCGGCCTTCATCTGCAAAGCCACATGGGTAGCAAGATGATTTTCAAGAAGCAAGTTTTCTATGCCGGAGAGCGCCTGCTTGATTGCGGAGGACTGCGTAATTACGTCGATACAGTATTTTTCCTCATCAATCATCTTCTCAAGGCCTTTAATCTGGCCCTTCACGATCTGGAGCCGCCGCAAGGCTTTTTTCTTGATCATTTGATCCATGCCTCCATGATACCCATAGAGGGTATATGATGTCAAATGGCCGTACTCGCTTGTGGATAATTCTCTTAGAACCTAGCCCGCGGGTACGGCTCCTCCCTCGCGCCTCGGCCTTGCGGCAATTGGCCACGATCGCGGACGGTGTAGTTTTGAGATAGGTTCCAGAACCTGTCTTGCTGCTCCAGGCTTTAATGAACCGCCGCATACTATAATGTGGGCGGCAATGAGAAAACCGCCGATTTAAATTCGGCGGCATCTCTAAAAGCCGCTATCTCCCATAATCACGCCTGGTACGCTAGCCCTCAACGGTGATCCCCATATTGCGCGCCGTTCCTCTGATGATCTTTTCGGCGGCATCGAGATCATTAGCATTCAAGTCCGGCATTTTCTTTTCGGCGATGCTCCGGATATCGGCGCGGGTCACTTTGCCAACTTTCGTTTTCAATGGATCGGCCGATCCCTTTTCAATACCAGCCGCTTTCTTCAGCAATGCCGATGCGGGCGGGGTTTTCAGGATGAACGCAAAACTCCGGTCTTCATAAATCGTTATTTCGGCCGGCACGACGTCGCCGTGCATTTCCTTTGTCCGGTCATTGAACTGCTTGCAAAAGTCCTGAATGTTAATGCCCTGCGGGCCAAGCGCGGTACCGACCGGCGGGGCCGGCGTCGCAGCTCCCGCAGGAAGTTGGAGCTTGAGGATGGTTTTGATCTTCTTTGCCATGATATGGGATAATAAGCGATTAGTGGTTGGCGATTAGTTTTTCTTTCCTAATCACTGGTCGCTAATAACTAATCGCTAATCGCTAAAATGGAATCTCCTCCGGTTTGATGTCCCCTTCCTCCTCAAGATTGATCGTCGGGATCTCCTCTTCGGGTGCGGCTCCCTTCGCACCCTCGCCATTCTGCGATGCCGGCTGAGATGCCGCCGCGAAACTACCCGATGGCTGCGAAAATCCTTGTGGCCGCGGCCCGAGCTGCATCCGCTCGGCCATGATCTCGGTCGTCTTCCGCGCCTGGCCCTGCTTATCGGTCCAGCTTCGGGTCCGGAGCCGTCCCTCTATAAGCACGGTCGCTCCTTTCACTAAAAACTGCGCGGCAACCTCGGCAGTCCTGCCCCAAAGAACGACATTGTGAAACTCGGCCTCTTCCTGTTTCTGGCCGTTCTTATCGTTCCATACACGATTCGTCGCAACGCCGATCGATGTTACCGATTGCCCGCCCGGCGTAGTCCGGAGCTGCGGATCCGCCGTTACCCTGCCCACGATGATCACTTTGTTATAATCCATGATAATTTTTAGCGATTAGATTTTAAGGTCGAATTTATTATATCACACTTCTTTGTTATTTCAGCATTTCCTCTATCTTTTTCTCCAGCGCCTCATTGCTTAACGTATGCACAGGAGAGATGGCGGGCGTCGAAACCGGCACGGATGGACGATTTACCGGCCCCCGTTTTTTCACAACTCGCGAAATTTCCAACTGCACTGCTTTGAAGGGAATGGTAATAAGCGACCTCAAAACAACAGGGGTATTTTGCAGGTCGTGCTCCAATCGCTTTGTTTCGGCGGGCTCGGCAAAAAAACGGGTGAAAGCGAACACGGCCTCCTTCTTCTGTTTGATCGGGTACGCTAATGCTATTTTTTTCGCCTGAAATTCCGCCGCGAACTCGCCACCGTGCTGCTCCATAATGCGCCGCACCTCGGGCATCTCTTCTTCTCTTTGGATCAAAACGCCGATCTCGTATTCCTTCTTTGCTTTTTCCGTGTCACTCATAGTTTTGAGATTATATCGAATTCACCGGTAAATGCAAATCATTCTTTATGTTCCGCTTCCTCTTCGTGCAATGTCTCATTTTCTGAAAGTGAAACCGACCGGTCCACGCCTGCCGGAATAAGGCGGCCGATGATTACGTTTTCTTTGAGGCCCCGCAGCAAATCTATCTTCGATTCAATGGCGGCTTTCACAAGCACGCGCGACGTGTCCTGGAACGACGCGGCCGAGAGGAACGACTCGGCAGAAAGCGCGACCCGCGTGATGCCGAGAAGAATTTCATTTCCTTTCGCGGCCTGTCCGCCTTCTTTCTTTGTTTTTTTATTCACCTCAAGGAACTTGGATTTTTCCACGATGTCACCTGCCACGAAATCCGGTATGTCGCCCGCCTCCGTGATCTGGATGCGCGACACCATCTGGCGGACGACCATTTCAATATGTTTATTGTTGATCGCCGCACCTTCGGAGAGATAAATGCGCTGGACTTCATTCGTGATATAACGGACGACCTCCATGGTTCCTTTCTGTCCATAGAGCTCATGGATGTCGAGTGTGCCCTCGGAAAGCTGATCCCCCTTCTTGACCCTATCTCCTGCTTTTACAAAGACCACCGTTCCGCGCGCAAGGGTTATTTCCTGTGATTTTGCCTTCTTTCCCTCACCCACAACACGCACGATCTTCTGTGAACCGCGTTCCTCAACGGCCTGCACGTTCCCGTCGAATGGCGCCATCGCGGCGCGGCCCTTTGGCGTGCGGGCTTCAAAAATTTCCTCAACGCGCGGCAAGCCGTGGGTGATGTCCGCCTGAGCGGCGCCACCGGCATGGAACGTACGCATGGTGAGCTGGGTTCCCGGCTCACCGATGGACTGGGCGGCGATCACGCCGACTGCAGTTCCTTCGCGCACCGGCTCATTGACTCCCAGGTCGTATCCGTAACATTTCGCGCAAACACCATAGAGCGTGCGGCAGGTAATGGGCGACCGCACAAGGACTGATTCAATTTTAGAGCGTTCGATCTCTTCGGCGTTCGCTTTGGTAATGATCTCGTTCTCTCTCACGAGAATCTTGTTACCGATCTTTATATCGTGGAGAGCGGTGCGGGAGAATAATTTGCTCGCGAATGTCTGGTTAAATTCTTTGCCGTCCGCGCGGTAGAGCTCAATGCCTTCTTTGGTACGGCAATCATCCTCGCGGACCGTGAGTTCCTGCGAAACATCGACGAGACGGCGCGTGAGATATCCCGCTTGCGCGGTCTTCAGGGCCGTATCGGTCGTTCCTTTGCGCGCGCCGTGGGTCGCGATGAAGTATTCCAGGACCGACAGGCCTTCTTTGAGAGAAGACCGAATGGGCAGTTCTATCGTTTCGCCTTTCGGATTGGAAACGAGGCCCTTCATGCCCATCATCATCATGGGCTGCGACCACGAGCCGCGGGAACCGGAATCCACGATCTGGTAGACCGAATTGTCATGCGGCAAGATAGCGGCAACATGCGCAGCGATCTTGGACTGGACGTTCTTCCAAACGCTGATGGTGCGAACCTTGCGCTCCGAGGCGGTGAGGAGCCCCTCCTCGAACTGCTGCCCGATCTTTGCCGCGGCTGCATCCGCCTCGCGGAGGAGTTCTTTCTTCTCCTCTGGAATGATGAGCTCGGAGATCGCCCAGGTAATGCCGGAAATCGTCGCCATCTCGAATCCCAGAAGTTTCACGCGGTCAATGGTCTCGCGCACCGCATCCACGTCGTGCGATTCGAAGATACCGTTCAACAGCTTGTTTAATTTCTTCTTGGTCATCGTTTCGTTCACGTACGGAACGTAGCCTTGAAGTTCGCGATTGAAGATCATCCGGCCGACCGTGGTTTCCATGCCTTGCCACACAATCGGCGTCTGGAGCTTCACGGCACCGAAATGGTAAGCAAGGAGCGCCTCGTCATAGCTTGAAAAACGGCGCATGATCTTCGGAGCCTCGTCTTTCGAGGTGATAAAATAAATGCCGAGGACGATGTCGTTCATGGGCGTCGCAACGAGATCGCCGTTCGCGGGTTTCAGCAGATTTTTTCCGGATGCCATAATGTTCTTCGCCTCTTCTTGTGCGGCAACGCCAAGGGGAAGATGAATGGCCATCTGGTCGCCGTCAAAGTCGGCATTGAATGCCGGACAAACGAGCGGCGGGATCTTCAAGGCCAATCCTTCGATGAGGATCGGTTTGAACGCCTGGACCGACAAGCGGTGCAGGGTTGGCGCGCGGTTCAGGAGAACCCGCTTGCCCTGCGTCACCTCTTCAAGAATGGCGAGCACTTCCGGCAAATGTTCTTCCATAAATCGCCCCGCGCTCCGGATATTGTGCGCCAGGCCTCGCTTCAAAATTTCACCGATGACGAACGGCCGGAAGAGTTCCAGGGCCATCTGTTTCGGCACGCCGCACTCGTCAAATTTCAATTTCGGCCCGACCACGATGACCGAGCGGCCGGAATAGTCCACGCGCTTGCCCAAAAGATTCTGGCGGAACCGTCCTTGTTTGCCTTTCAACATATCGGCAAGCGAGCGAAGCGGCCGGCGCTGGGCAGACATTTCCTGCGTGCCAAACCGCGCGGAGTTATCGATCAAGGCATCCACCGCTTCCTGAAGCATGCGTTTTTCGTTCCGAATGATAACGTCCGGCGCTTTGATCTCGAGCAATTTTTTCAAACGATTGTTGCGGTTGATGACGCGGCGGTAGAGATCGTTCAGATCGGAGGTTGCGTAGCGACCGCCCTCAAGAGCGACCATGGGACGCAGGTCCGGCGGCAGAACCGGGAGGACGGTTAAGACCATCCATTCCGGCCGCGTGCCGTTCTTAATCATGGCCCGGAGCACCTTGAGGCGCCGTAGAAGCTTTCCTTCCGCGAGCGGATCTTTTATCTTCTCGATCTGGGCTTCTACAGCGCGCGCCTCTTTGCGCAGGTCCATTTTTCCTAAAATTTCGCGCACCGCTTCCGCGCCGGAAGAGGCCCTAAAGATATTTCCGAACTTCCGCGACAAACTGAAGTATTCTGCCTCGCCGATAATCTGTCCGACGCTCAGATTTTTCAGATAATCGCGCGTTGTCTCCGCGGCTTCAACGATCTCTCCTTTCACGGCTTTGTCTTTGGTGCCCACCGTCTTTAGTTTTCCCCTGAGTTCACGCTCAAGGTCCTCGAGCGCCGCTTTGCGATTTTCCTCGTGAACCTCCGTCACGATGTATGCGGAATAATAAATAACACGCTCCAGTTTTTGGGATGAAACATTGAGCGCCAAGCTCAATCGCGACGGAATGCTCTTCAGAAACCAGATGTGACTCGCGGGAGCGGCAAGGGTAATGTGGCCGATCCGTTCGCGGCGCACCGAGGCCCGCGTCACTTCCACGCCGCATTTATCGCAGATGACGCCTTTGTAGCGGATCCTGCGATATTTGCCGCAGTAGCACTCATAATCCTTGGTGGGACCGAAGATACGTTCCGAAAAGAGACCATCTTTTTCCGGCCGCTGCGTGCGGTAGTTGATGGTCTCGGGCTTCACAACTTCGCCGTGCGACCAGCGGAGAACGTCGTCCGGGGAAGCAATGGATATCCTCAGGGCCGAGAAGGCGTCTTTGCGGTCGGTCTCCGCCGCATAGATCGGCTGGATATTGAAACCGAGCGATTTGAGCTCGCTCACGAGCACGTTGAACGACGCTGGAACGTTCGGTTCCTTGATCGTTTCCCCGCGGATAATCGATTCGTATGCCGCCGCGCGGCCGAGGATGTCGTCCGATTTGATGGTCAACATTTCCTGTAAGGTATGACGCGCGCCATACCCTTCGAGCGCCCAGACTTCCATTTCACCGAAACGCTGGCCTCCGAACTGCGCCTTTCCGCCCAAGGGCTGCTGCGTGATCAAAGAGTACGGGCCGATGGAGCGGACGTGCGCCTTGTCTTCGACGAGGTGGTTCAGTTTCAACATATAGATCTGGCCGACCATGACGCGATTCTGGAACGGTTCGCCGGTGCGGCCGTCGTAGAGCGTCGTCTTGCCGTCCTCCGGCAGTCCAGCTTTCTTGAGTTCTTCGCGGATCTCTTCTTCGGTTGCCGAATCGAGCCCCGGCGTGATCGCGCGATAGCCAAGCTTGGACGCGGCCCAACCAAGATGGGTTTCCAAAATCTGCCCGAGATTCATGCGGGAGATGACGCCCAAAGGATTCAAAATAATGTCGACGGGCGTTCCATCCGCGAGGTACGGCATGTCTTCGACGGCGCGAACCTGCGAAATAACGCCTTTGTTGCCGTGGCGGCCGGCGAGCTTGTCGCCCGCTTGCACCTTGCGGAGTTCCGCGATCTCGACCTGGATACGGCGGATGACGCCGGGTTCCAGTTTGTCGCCGCGTTCGCGGTCGAAGATCTTCACGTTCACCACGCGCCCGATCTTTCCGTGCGGCAGGGTGAGCGAGGTGTCCTTCACGTCGCGCGCTTTCTCGCCGAAGATCGCGCGGAGCAACCGCTCTTCGGACGTGAGCTCGGATTCGCCTTTTGGAGAAATTTTGCCGACCAAAATGTCGCCGGGTTTTACTTCGGCGCCGATGCGGATGATGCCTTCCTCGTCCAAATTTTTCAGCTTATCTTCCGAAACGTTCGGGATGTCGTACGTTGTAATTTCCGGACCAAGCTTCGTATCACGCACATCGCAGGAATATTCATCAATATGAATCGAGGTAAAGCGGTCTTCGCGCACCACGCGCTCTGAAAGGATGATAGCGTCTTCGAAATTCGCGCCTTCCCACGAAAGGAACGCGACGAGCAGGTTCTGTCCCAACGCAAGCATCCCATTTTCAATGGAGGGTCCGTCGGTCAGGATCTGTCCTTTCTTTATGCTGTCCCCCGTCGTAACCAGCGGTTTCTGCGAGATGCAGGTGAACTGGTTGGACCGCTTGAACTTTTCAAGCGTGTAATGTTTCATGCCGCTCTTTTTATACTTTACGGCAACGTGGCTCGCGTCCGCGGCCATGACCGCACCATCCTCTTCGGCAACAATGACGTATCCGGAGTGGAGCGCCACGGAATCTTCCTGTCCTGTCGAAACATACGGCGCGTCGGGATGCACGGAGACGACTGCCTGCCGTTGCATGTTGGAACCCATGAGCGCGCGGTTCGCGTCGTCATTTTGTAAAAATGGAATAAGCGAGGTCGCTACGGAAACGAATTCATGCGGCGCAACATCGATGAAATCGACTTCCTCCGGCGCGCAGGTGCCCGCTTCCCCTTTGATACGGGCCTCCACGAAGGGTCCCTGAAGCCGCCCCAGAGCGTCGCGCGGCGTGCCCGCATGGGTAATAGTGTATTTTTCTTCTTCAAATGCGTCGAACCATACGATCTCTTTGGTTACCGCGCCTTCCGCAACCCGTGCGTACGGCGCCTCAAGAAATCCGAAATCATTCACGCGCGTGAAGCTCGCCAGATAGTTGATGAGGCCGACGTTCGCGCCTTCCGGGCTTTGGATCGGGCATATCCTGCCGTAATGCGAGCTGTGCACGTCGCGCACTTCAAAGCTTGCCCGTTCGCGGGTAAGCCCGCCGGGGCCCAAAGCCGATATACGCCGCTTGTGTTCCAGCTCGGCCAAAGGGTTTACCTGATCCATAAATTGAGAAAGCTGCGAGGAGGCAAAAAATTCCTTCACGACCGCGGTGATCGGCCGGAAATTCACGAGCTGGGAAGCTTGGATGGTTTCGCGATCTTCCGTGGACATCCTATCCTGCACGATCCTGCGAAGCCGCGCGAGGCCGATCCGCATTCTGCCCTGCAAAAGTTCCCCCACCGTCTTCAGACGGCGGTTGCCGAGATGGTCAATGTCGTCCGCTTCCGCCTCGGGATCATTGTTCAACCTGATCATCTCCCTCACGATGGCCACAATATCCTGGGCGTCCAGCAAGTGGCTAGTTTTTTTCTTATCCATGCCCAAACGCTGGTTCATTTTGTACCGCCCGACCTCCGAGAGATCGTAGCGGTCTGGCCGCTCAAACATGGCGCTCACGAGGTTCTTCGCGGTATCAGCGTTCGCTGGATCGCCGGGACGCAGCCGGCGGTAAATTTCAACGTATGAGGCGGCAACGTCTTCGGCGACATCCTTTGCGAGCGTGGCCGCAAGATACGGAGAAAGACCCTGCTCATCGGTAAACGCCATGCGTATGGCCGCCGTGTCCATGCCGAAAATGCGGAGCATGTCGGTGACCGGCACTTTGCGGCGGCGGTCAATTTTTACGCCGATCTCGCCGTTCGCCGCGGTTTCAAATTCCAGCCACGCGCCGCGTGTGGGAATGATCTTTGCGCCGAAGAGTTGCTTGCCGTGCCACGGCGTCATAGAGAAGGAAACTCCGGACGAACGGACAAGCTGGGAAACTACCACGCGTTCCACGCCGTTCACGATGAACGTGCCGCGTGAGGTCATGATGGGAAAATCTCCGAAGTAGATCTCTTGGGATTGTGCGGCGCCGGTGCGTTTGTTCGCAAGCTTTACCGTAACCCGAAGCGGCGCCTCATAGGTCGCTTCCTTGTAACGCGCCGTCGGTTCGTCATGTTTTGGTTCATCAAAACGGTACCCCACAAATGAGAGCTCCAATTCTTTTCCCGTATGGTCCATGATCGGCGAGATCTCGTCGAAAATTTCTTTCAGGCCTTTTTCCAAAAACCACCGGTAGGATTTGAGTTGCGCTTCGTTGAGATTTAAAGGCGCGATGAGAGGTTTTGACTTTGAGAAATCCTTGACTCTGGAAAATTTCGCCATTGGTTATTTGTTTTTTATTAAAAAGAAAAACTTATTGCCATTTCCAGACAACACGCAAAAAACGGCATGCCGCTTCACCTTTCGCTCGGCGGTACCGTTTCCTCATATGATGTCTAGGTATTAAACTCCATGTGGCATATTTTTGTCAAGGGCTTCGGCTTTCCATTGTGGGCGACCTGAGCGGAAGCAAGCTTAAAACGCCTCAGCGAACAGGAAAAATGCCGGGTGTCCGCGACTGCGGAGCAGGGCGGCATTTTTCCGTTGTGAGCGAAGTGCGTTTTGCGAGCTGGAGCGGGTCGCCCACAATGGAAATCCTACGCTTATTAAAAAAATATTAAGAACATCCGGCTTTCCCGTTTTCTGGAAGATAAGATGCGAAGGAGATGCCTGTTCTCCAGGACTTAAACTCACGGTCCCGGAGAACAGGCATCTCCTTCGCAAGAGACAAATAATCTTCCGGAAAAGAAACCCTCCGCTTATTTTCTTTCTCTGTCATTCCGGCCCCCGAGCCGGAATCCAGAATATTTTCTAATTTCCCAGATATTTCTTGATATTCGCATTTTGTTCCGCAAGTGTCGCGGCATAGATAATTTTCCCGGTTGTGGGATCGCTCAGGTAATACCAATAGGGGGAACGTATGGGATAGAGAGCTGCCGTGATCGCGGCGATCCCGGGATTTCCGATGGGTCCTGGCGGCAAGCCGGCGTGTATATAGGTATTATATGCTCCGTCATACGGTGAGTTAGCAGTGAAGTCGACCCGCGTAAGGGTTGAACAATCAAGAATCTCGGACGGCAACGCGATCTGCTTCGCGTAACACACGGTCGGATCAAGCTGGAGGCGCATGCCGTCCGCCATGCGCTTCAGAATGATGCCCGCAATGATGCTTTGATCATGAGGGTCCCGCGCTTCCTTTTCAAGAATCGATGCAAGCGTTAAATCTTGTTCTTCATGTTTCGGATCGGCAGCAAAAAGCTGCGCCGCTTTCTCATTGAAGTTATCCAAAAACTTCTTGACGACAACCGAAACGTCCGACCCTTCAAAAAACTGATAGGTGTCCGGAAAAAAATTCCCCTCGAGGTTTCCGTCGCCCGCAAAGTTGATGAGATCACCGCGCGTGATAACGCCGGCATCGGCAAGGGCCTTATCGATTTCATAAATAGTAAATCCTTCTGGAATGGTCACGGTTACCGTGGGCGTGCCGCTCGAAAGTGCGCGCAGGATCGCCCCGCCCGACATAACGGGTGACAAGCGATAGGTCCGGGGTTGTATGCGAAAGGCGGCGCCGCTCATAAATGCCGCGACTTCGAACGCCAACCGCGATCGCAGGAGATGCATGCTATCAAGCGTCCGGGCAATCTGCAAAAAACTTTGCCCCAAAACCACGTGTATCATTACTGGTGCAACATTCCCGCTTCCCGCAGGGGCAAGTCCTGAAACGGTCATCACGACGAGGGCAATAACAACGACGATGACGGCTACGATAATGATCCACCACCGCCGGTGCAAAAAATCCGCGGAGTGCAATCCACGAATGCCTACCAGCCAACCTTGACGTGACGGGAAATTCTCCATAAAAATTATCAAGGTCCGGCCTCGATATATCGAGGCCGGACCTTGGCTGTTCTTACGACGTGATCGTCGCGATATCCGCAGCGAAGGACTGTGCCCGTTCAACGACGGCTTCACCGTAGGTCCAGAGATAATTCGCCCAACGGCTTCCGGCATAATATTTAGCCGCCGTGCACCGTTCGATGCTCAAGGTGGCGGAATAATTTGCTTTGCATCCGGCCATCGCGTCCTCCAGATAGAGTCCGGTTGCAACAAAAGCATCCGCGTTGTTCCATGGCGAAGGAGGATTATCGCCGTTCACTTTGGCAATGCCGCTCGCATAAAGTTTCCATGTCGATGGCACAAATTGCGCCGGACCCATCGCACCCCCGTACGCGCCGTCGGCATTCGCGCACGATACCATCATGGTGTTGGGATCAAGCCCGAGTTGGCTCGTAATCTGCAGAAAAAGAGGAATGTTCGACGGGCTCATCGCCGTTTTATAGCTACACTGCCCCACGTTTTGTCCGAGAGCCGACTCGCGGTCCAAAACCGCGAGGATAAGCGATGCATCCACGCCGGTCGCATTCGAGGCGATCTTCGCATATTGGTAAGCATCTTCAAAAGAAAGTTGGCCGCCGCCCAAGAGCTGGAAAATACGGTTTCTGATCTGCGCCGCCGTCGCTTGGGTCAACTTCAAGAGCGTTTGATATTTCGATTCCTGACCCTTGGTCTCGGAGAGCAGCTGGCTCTTCTGAGTTTTGGTACTCGCGATCTCATTCGCTTGCGCCTGCTGATACGCCGCGATGCTCATGGTGTCGGCCTTCGAAGCTTCAAATTGCTGTTCCTGGTCCTGGAGCTCGCCCTGCAGATCCGCCACCTGGACCACGGCGATGCGGAGATTATTCTGCACCAGGGAGATGTTCTGGGTATTGTTCCAAAAGTCGGAGAGGTGCGGATTTTTTAGAAACATTTCTACTAAACTTACCTGATCGTTCTCATACAAATTTTGCAGTAAACTGCCAAGCGCCGTTTTCTTGTTCGCAATGTCCGTTTGCGTCACCGTAATCTGCAACTGCGTTTGCGCAATATTTTGGTTCAGTTCGGTAAGCGTTAAGGTTGTCGCCTGGATCTGCAAGTTTAATTTTGCGATCTTATCGTTCAAAACCTTGATCTGGCCGTTCAGGGTATTCCCCTGCTTTTCATAGCTCGAAATTTGCCCTTCATACTGATTGATCTGCGCTTCCAGTTGTTGCAGCTGGTTTTCGAGCTGTGCCCGCTCTGCGGTGCTGGAACTTACGGTGGTCGTCGCTATATCTCCCGAGGCGCGCGTAAAAATCGTCGGCGCAACGGCGGAACCAAAAATGAAAAAGAAAGCCGTGGCGACAACGACCGCCGGGCGCAAGAAATTCATAAGAGGAATTCTTATTCTGTGTTCTTGAAACGAGAGGTTGAGACGAAGCCGCGGGCCGCTCCACGAATTCCATCGTTTTCCCACGGCGCGGAGGGGCACAATATCCCCCGCGACACGCGGTTTCATAGGTTGCTTCATGACAAATTCATTATATCACCTTCGGCGGCGTTTTCTTCTCTCCTTCAGTTTCCGGCTTTTCTGCAGCACGCTCCGCCACCTTTTCTTCCGTTTCCACCTTCACCGCCGAAATCTCAGCTTCAGGAGCCACAACCGGTTTTTCCTCCTCCACGCGTGGCGCGGTCGCGGTCGCGACTGCCGTATCCCCTTCCACTAAAAAAGTAACGCCCTTCGGTACGGCCACATCACGCACGTAGATCGTTTGATTGATATCGCCGAGCAGAGAAAGGTTAACCGTCAATTTGTGCGGCAGGTCATTCGGCAGGGCATTGACTTCAATCTCGGCCATCGATTTGTTGATCACCGCCCCTTTTTCGCGGACCGCGGCGGACTCTCCGACAAACTCTATCGGCACACGCGCCGTTATCTTTTCGTCCATCCTCACCTGATAGAAATCGACTGATGCCGGTCCCCCCGAAAGATAATGCCGTTCGACATGGTGGATGATCGCCGGAAATTTTTTGGTCCCTATCGTCAGCGTGATCACGGTATTTTCGCCGGCCACCGCATAGGTCTTCGCAAATTCCTTCGCGGGAACCGAAAGATGGACGTTCGGGATACCGTGTCCATAAAGCTCGGCCGGGATAATCCCCTGCCGCCGGAGCGCATTCACTTTTTTGCCGAACACTGTGCGTTCGATCACTGCCAAATCCATAGGCAAGAGTTTAGCAAAAGAAGCCAGCAAAAGCAACGGCTCCGGCTTTCCCGTTTTCCGGAAGATAAAAGAACGAATGAGATAGGTA
>CAZADL010000007.1:0-5326 GCA_964483915.1 uncultured Candidatus Saccharibacteria bacterium
CGTCGTTGTCCCCGTTTCTTCCAGCCAGTACTTGTACCAATCCGTTGCCATTCGCCGTTGCGCCTCCGCGAGCGTTACCTCGCCATCGCAGACCTGCTTATGAGCGTAGTTTTCGTGTACGTCTTTCTGATGAAACCCGGGCGTGGGGCTTGCTGGTTCGAGTCAGAGATTCTTTATGTCGTTCGAGCCGCCGATTTCCAACGGGATGAAATGGTCTACTTCATACGCGCCCGTCGGTTGCGGATAGCTTACGCCGTATTCCACATACACCTGTTTCTTTTCCAACAACGGAACATCGCGCACCGACGAGCTGTACCCCGATACGCAAATGGTTGCGGCATCCACGTCGAACACATCGCCCGGCGTAAGCACTGGATTTGGATAAAGCGATGCGTCGCCAGCTTTTTCAGAGACGACGGGGCTTGGCGGCGAACTTGCAGGCATGGCGACATCGACAACGTCGGGAACGTCCACTTGTTTCTGATTATCGGCTTGGACGTTCGTGACCTGCGGTTCGGCATCCGACTGAACCTGTGGCGGCGGAACCTCTCCCTGCGGTTTGACGTTATTGCCGACGGCTCCGATGACGCCGAGCACAAAAACAAAGCCAAAGCAGATGAGCGTAATTTTTTTTCCAACCCAATTTTTTTATCATGACGGCAGGTTATTTCGTGCCGCCCTTTTTCAAAAACAAAAAAGGGACAGCCATACCTGTCGGTAAATGAGATTTTAGAGCGAATGTCGCAACTGAAGAACTATTTCGGTATGAGTGGGAACGAACTCTTCACCGCGGAACACCTGCGTTATGCAAGGAAGCACTATATCCCCGATACCGGTGTGGACAATAATATGAGACAGTTTTTTCAGGCCATCACGCCTGAGGCCGAGGGCGAGTTTCTTAAAGTGATCAATTCCTGCGGCATGTAGAGGTTCTCATTGCGGAGGAAAGTTTTTACGCCTAAAATAGGGAAGACCATGCCATCCTCCACCACGGAACTCATCAAGAGCAAGCTCGACGTCGTCGAGTTTTTGCGTGGTTATCTCACCCTCACGCCCGCGGGAAGGAATTTTAAAGGGCTGTGCCCGTTCCATAAGGAAAAAACACCATCGTTTATGGTTTCGCCCGAGCGGCAGTCATGGCATTGTTTCGGATGCAATTTGGGGGGCGATATTTTTACGTTCGTGATGAAGTACGACAACATCGAATTCGGCGAGGCCCTCCGGATGCTTGCAGAAAGAACCGGCGTTGAGCTGCGCCATGAAAATCCCGCCGAATATCGTTACGCTGGATTGCTCCATGATTTGAACAATGCCGCGAAGGAATTTTTTAAGCGTGCACTTGCGGCGGCTCCGGTTGCGAAAGAATATTTGGCATCACGCGGGCTTATGGAAGAAACTATCGAAACTTTTGAACTCGGTTGGGCGCCGAACGAACCCGAAGCGCTCACCATGCAGCTTTTGAATTCCAGCAGTTCGCCGCAAGATATCGTACAGGCGGGACTTTCCATAAAAACGGAACGCGGGCTTATGCTGGACCGGTTCCGCGGCCGCATCATGTTTCCGATCCATAACCACGCGGGGAAGGTCGTCGGTTTCACCGGCCGCATTTTGCCACAACTCGATAAGGGCGATACGGGGAAATATGTGAACAGCCCGGAGACGCCGATCTTCCAAAAATCAAAACTGCTCTATGGCTTTTGGAAAAGCAAGGATGCGATCCGCGAAGCGAAAACCGCAGTGCTCGTCGAAGGTCAGATGGATTTTTTGATGAGCTCACAGTCCGGCGTGAAGAATGTCGTGGCAAGTTCCGGGACGGCCTTAACGATACATCACCTTGTCGTTCTGCGCCGGTTAGCCGAAGAACTTATTATCAACTACGACCGTGATGAAGCGGGGGAAGAAGCTGCAGTGCGCGCGATCGATCTTGCGGAAGCAAACGATTTTTCCGTGAAGGTTGCGACCACGGAAGGATTCAAAGATGCCGCGGACGCGGCGAAAGCAGACCCGGAGAATGTCAGGCGGACGATTGCGGCAGCGGTTCCGGCGCCGGAATTTTATTTTAAAAAGTACCTTCCTGCCGATCGCGCGGCATTCGCGACGCCCGACGGGCTGCGGAACCTGCGCGCGGTGCTTCAGAAACTACGTACCATCTCGAGCCCGATCCAGCAAGATTTTTGGTTTAAGAAGCTTGCAGAACGGACGGGGATCGCGGAAAAGATATTGGAAGAGGAGTCCCAAAAAACAGAGGGCGGAACTGGTTTTATTCCTGTGGGAGCGTCGGAGGAAGCCCCAAAGCGGCAGGTCACGCGCAGGGAACTGCTTTTTGAAGAGCTGGTTGCCGTCGCGCTCGCGCAGAATGATTTTTCCTTGCTGGATGGCTGTGAAACGTTTCTCGACCCGACACAAAATGAAATTTTGCGGATTCTCGCGAGCGGTAAACGCAAAAGTGAAGATCCGGCGATCGACGCCGTGATTGACCTTATGATGCTCCGGGAACCGCAGCGAACTTCCTGGGAAACGGAAATAATAAAGCTCAAGGCGGCACTTTCGGGAGAATATTATAAAGAGCGGCGCAAAATTATTGCGCAAGCGATCAAAAACGCGGAAGCCCGCCATGACGAGCGCGAACTTCAGGCGGCACTCGAAGAGATGAAAAATTTACCGGCAGGGGAATAAGGAACATGTCTTTCTGTCATCCCCGCGAAAGCGGGGATTCAGAAAGTAAAATAAGAAAATCTTGGTTCCCGCATCCGCGGGAACGGCAGAAGGACAACATTCTCCAAACTCGAAAAATATCTTATAATCATCCCAATGCTTTCATTCTCGCACGTTACAAAAAGTTTCGGCAGAGGAAAAAAACGGCGGCTGGCGGTCGATGATTTTTCACTTGAGATCAACACCCCCATTTTTGGTTTCTTGGGGCAGAACGGCGCCGGCAAGACGACGCTCATCAAGATGATTTTGGGATTGCTCGCTCCCACCTCGGGAACAATTCTTTTGAACGGCGTGCCATCGTCCAAAGAAGCGTCGAAACAGCATATGGGTTTCATGCCGGAGACGCCTTATTTTTATGAGCGGATGACTGGCATTGAGTTTCTGCGTTTTTGTGCCGCGCTCTTTCCCGGCGGTTGCAGGGGCGATGAATTTCTGGGAACGCTTTTGAAAAGATCCGGCATCTACGAAGCCCGGCATTACGAAGTCCGCACCTATTCCAAGGGCATGCGCCAACGGCTTGGTTTTGCGCAGGCCCTCGTGAACGATCCGAGTTATCTCTTTCTTGATGAACCGCTTGATGGCCTTGATCCCATCGGCCGCCGCGATCTCAAAGATTCCATGCTTGCGCTCGGGCAGGAAGGCAGAAAAATATTTTTGAACACCCATATTCTCTATGACGTTGAAGAAGTGTGCGATGAGGTCGGCATTATCCACGAAGGGAGATTACTCTATGCGGGTTCGGTCGCTGATTTTTGTGCCGGGCGCCCGCTCGAGGAACGGTTTGTGGAAGCGGTGAGGGAGTATGAACGAAAAAATCAACGGAGTCATCCTGAGTAAGTTATCGTAATGATCCTTGCAAAGCCGGAATGATAGATTAAAAAAACATGAAAAACATATTGACTATAGCGAAAAACACTCTGCGGCTGGAGATTCGAGATAAAATATGGATCGCGCTCCTCGCATTCGGCCTGGGTTATGTTGCCATCATGCTTTTTTTGTCCGATCTCGTGTTAAAAGAACTTCCCATGGTCAAAGCTTTCGCGCTCCTCGGCATCTATTTCTTCAACGCGGTCATTGCGCTCTTTCTCGGGACGACCTCATTCTACCGGGACGTTGAACGCAAAACGGTTTATTTCATTCTCTCGAAACCGGTCTCGCGGGCGCAATTTCTTCTTGGAAAATTTTTCGGTCTCGCCCTCGTCGTGTTGCTCACGAGCGCGGCGCTCGGCGTAGCATACCTCGGCGTTGTGGCCGGCGCGGGCGGAGGATTCGACGCGATCGGACTTCTTGCGATCCTCATGCAATTTCTGGAGATGGCGCTCTTTCTTGCGTTTGCGATCTTCGTTTCCACGTTTTCCAGTTCCCTGCTTTCCATCGTTTACACCTCCGCGGTTTTTTTCCTGGGACACGTCGTTTCCTCTCTCGTGGACGATGCACGCACGATGGGCATTTCGGGGATTCGCTATGCCGTAGTAAATGTTTTCTACTATATTTTTCCGAATCTCGAAAAATTCAATATTCGCGATTTTGCGGTGCATCATGTCGCAGCGCCCTGGATATCGTTCGGATTTGCGCTTGCCTATGCCGCGGCGTACATCGTCCTTCTTTTATTCGTCGCTATCTGGGTGTTTGAGAAAAAAGAGATATAGGAGAGCGATGAGCAATGAGCGACTAGCGATTAGAAATATTAATCCCTAATCCCTAATCGCCCAACTCTCATCGCTCGCGGCTCATCGCTCATCGCTAACATGAAATGGCCATATCTAAAATCCATCGCTCTCGTCGTACTCCTTGCGGCCGTCGTGCTGTTCCAGTTTGGTTACGACGTAACGAAGCCGGAGACCGCAGCATCGGTCTCTGCCGGACTCTCGCCTGACTTCATTCGTGCGGTTGACATGGGATTCCATGCCGGCGTCGGATCGTTCTTGTGGGCCGGAACGATGCCCGAGATCATTGATGCCGTCGCGTACGGAAAGATGGAATATCTGGCGGACGAGAAGTATGTGAATGCGGTAGATCCACAATTAGCATATCCGTATGCGTTTACCGTGCTAGTCCTCCCGGCAGTGGAACGGTACGCCGCGCGGGTGACCGATGCGCTTGCGATCGGCGGAGCGGGGATCCATAATGCCGATCCGGATTGGCGCATCCCTTATTACATGGCAACGGAATATTTTCTTGAATTGAAAGACATGAAAAATGCCCTTTGGTACTACAATGTTGCGGCACATATACCTGGAATTCCGGATTATGCCTTGCGATTTTCCTTGAACTTTGGCATCAAATCCAGCGAGCGGCAAAAAACCAAGGAACTCTGGATGACGATCCGGGATTCATCGAATGATCTGGGTACCAAAGCGCGCGCAGAAGCATACCTTGATCGTCTGGCCGTTTTTGATTATTTGGATGCGGCGTCGCTTGCCTATCAGAAATTGTACGGCCGAATTCCGACTTCAACCGATGCCTTGGTCGCGCGCGGCATGATTCCCGTGGTCCCGGAAGATCCCTTCGGTTTTACGTTTGTGATCAATAAAGATGGCACGTCCGGCATTAACACAACCTCATCTTTCACCGCCGTCATCCCGCAGTGAATCATCTGTCATCCCCGCGA
>CAZADL010000007.1:5426-24642 GCA_964483915.1 uncultured Candidatus Saccharibacteria bacterium
CAGTGAATCATCTGTCATCCCCGCGACTTGTGGTGAGCGCAGTCGAACCAAAGCGAGGATCCAGTGTTTAGAGAATTACTGGATTCCCGCCTGCGTGGGAACGACAAAATCCTTATTTGTTGTATTCCGTTGCAAAATTCGGGACGTTCTGCCGCGCCCAATTTATGACGCCGGTTTCCCAGTTGTCAAACTGCGGGTCGGACGCGGGATTAGAAGGGGGCGGACCTGTCGGATCGGTTTTATCCACGTAGTATAAGATCGTATGGATCTGATTGTTCGCCGTATAGTTTCCGGCGAGGATTGGTTTTGCCGCGGTCGTGGTTGCAGGGGCGGGGAAGGCATCGGCCGGGTATTGCGTGATTGCCTGCGCCATAAACGCGTGCCATATGGGAACAGCGGCGAGGATACTTGAACCGTTCCTTTGCATTGGCGTGTTATTATTGTTGCCGGCCCAGACGCCAACGACGAGATCCGGCGTGTAACCTATCGACCAGGCATCGCGATAGTCATTGGAAGTGCCGGTTTTCAAGGCAACATTATAGCCGGGGAATACGGTGAGGTTCATGCTGTTTTGAAAGAGCCCGCTCCGGGCGTTCGCATCAGATAAAATATTATTCACGAGGCGCACATTCTGTGGGTCCGCAACCTGGGACGTTTTGTCTGCGTACGATTCCAGCACCTTGCCATTCGCATCTTGGACCTGGAGCACCATGACCTGCGCGTGTTGTACGCCATCAGCGGCGAGCGTGCTGTAGGCCGCCGTGAGGTCGGCAAGATGCACCGCGCCGCCGCCGAGGACGAGTGCCAGGCCGTAGACATCGGGATTAACGAGCGTCGTCACGCCGAAATTGCTCACCGTCGCAATGGTATCTTTGAGGCCGACGAGATAGAGCATCTTGACCGCCGGGACATTGACCGACTGCGCGAGCGCGGTGCGGATCGATATCGGTCCGGCAAAGGTTCCTTCAAAATCCTGTGGATGGAAGCAGTTTTTGGTGGTGGCCGAGAAATCCGGGACGGCGGGGCACGATGGATCGGTACTAAATTCCGTCGGCACATCGAAGAGCACCGTGTCCGGCGTATACCCCTTTTCAAAAGCCGTAAGATAAACGAACGGTTTGAGTGCCGAGCCCGGTTGGCGGAGCCCTTGGGTAGCGACGTCAAAATTCCCGTCGTTTTTGAGATCGAAATAGTCGCGGGATCCCACGAGCGCGAGAACCTGGCCGGTTTTCGGATCCTCGGCAACGAGCGAGGCATTATTGCCTTCATAAAGTTTCTGATTCTCTGCCGCGCCAACACTCACCGCATTTTCGGCCTCCTGTTCCAGGTTCCAATCGAGAGTCGTTATGACCTTCATGTTGGTCTTGTCAACGGCGTCCTCGCCGTATTTTTTCACAAGATATTCCTGGACGGCCATCACGAAGTGCGGGGCCTTGATGCCGCCGATTGATTGTGTCTGAAAAGTTATTTTTTCGGCAACGGCAGCGTTGAACTGAGCTTTCGTAATTTTCTTCAGATCGTACATTTTTTGGAGAACCAATTTTTGCCGCGCAAAGAGGTTGTTCACATGGCTTCCCCACGGGGAATAATAGGTGGGCGCATTGGGAATGGCGGCAATGAGAGCGCTTTGGGCAATATCCAGTTGCGATGCCGGTATGCCGAAATACGCCTCACTTGCCGTTTCTGCGCCGGCGAGCGTTGCCCCATAGGAAACATTGTTCAAATAGAGATTGAGGATCTGGTCTTTGGAATAGAGTTGGCCGAGCCGGATGGCGAGGATGAGCTCTTTCAACTTCCGGGAGAATGTCTGGTCGAGCGTGAGAAATGAGGTCCGGGCGACCTGTTGGGTGATCGTGGAACCGCCCTGCACGATGCTTGCGTGGGTGATATCAATATACGCTGCCCGGAGCATACTTTTCCAGCTGAATGCCGGTTCGTTATAAAATTCCTGGTCTTCAATGGCAATGGTTGCGTCCTTCAAACTTTTGGGAAAATCGGAGAATGAGGCCGTCGTGTGTTGCACGCCGATCTGATAGAGGAGAACGGTTCCCGTGCGGTCGTAGAAGCTCGTGGATTCGTGGTGTAGTGCGGACGTGTTCGCAATGGTCGTGAAAGACGGGAGAGTTTCCGCATAATATAACCCCAGGGAGAAAAGGAATATCAGGCCAGTGACAAAAACAACTGCGCAGATTTTGAGCGAGATGACGAACCACCGCCGTTTCTGCGGCCGCCGCATGAACGTGACATAATCTTTCTGCATGACCACTATTATGGGACAAAAAAAGCCCCCGCGCAATCACGGGAGCTTTTTATTCAGGTTCAATCGTTACTCTTCTGAACCGCCTTCTTCGTCGTCTTCGCCCACATCATCGGTGTTGTGATCGTCGCCATCCACGTCATCGTCTTCCAGATCGTCGTCATTCTCGGTGATGTCATTATCTCCGGTAGCATCATCATCTACGCCATCGCCCGCATCCTCGTCGCTTAATGCGCGGAACGCGAGGCGGAGGTCAAAAAGTCCTGTTGGCATACGCTTTAAGTAATATAGAACGACCTTTTATGAACATCAGTATACGGGGGGAGAAAACCTTGTCAATGGCTCCGGTTTTCCCGTTTTCTGGAAGATAAGATGCGAAGGAGATGCCTGTTCTCCGGGACTTAAACTCACGGTCCCGGAGAACAGGCATCTCCTTCGCAAGAGACAAATAATCTTCCGGAAAAGAAACCCTCCGCTTATGAAATCAGATTTTACCATCTTTCGTTCGCGGCCATGATGGCGCCGGCAAGGGCGTCGCTTGCGTCGTCAACGATCTTAAGGTCGTGCTTGCCGAGGATGAGGCGCACCATTTTAAGGATTGCTTTTTTATCGGCGAAACCATATCCCGTAATGCCGAGTTTTATTTCGTTGGGTGCATATTCTTTGATCGGGATGCCGGCCTCCTCTGCGGTGACGAGAAGCACCCCGCGCGCCTGCGCGACCGCCATCGCCGTTTTCTGGTTTTTTGCGAAGTAGAGCTTCTCAATGCCGATGATGTCCGGTTTATATTTTTGGATAATGGCTGCGATATTTTTTTTAGTTTCTGTGAGCGCTTTGACATCGTTCGAGCTCTCAATTTTTAAAATGCCTGCCGCCATAAAGCGGAGGACATTATCTTTTTTCTTTTCCACAACGCCGTAACCGATACGGCGCGTGCCGGGATCAATACCGAGCGCAATCATACTAAAGTTCGATTTTTCATACGACGTTTTCTCATGTGCTTATTCAATTGAATAGGGAAATAGTATTTTGGTCGTTAGTCATCTACAGGAAGTGATGCCGCGTTCGTGAATATATTATGCACACTATCGTTCTCATGAAGTGCTTCGATGAGTGAAACAAGTTTCTTCGCGTTCACTTCCGGAACGTCTTGTGGGAATTTCGGCGTCCAACTTGTGCCAAGCGGCGCCGAAGGATCATCTGTTTTTTCAAACGCCCACTGGACGCTGCCGGACTCCGCCCATTTACCGTTGTGTTCTTTGAAGATCGTTTTTATTTCTTGAATCGTTCGGTTTTTGTTATCACTCACCGCCTCAATAAGGATTGCTATTCCTCCGGGGCCATAAGCTTCAAAAAGCAGCTCTTCCATATTGTTGCCGGCCTCCGACGCTTTTTTGATGGCACGCTCAATATTCTCCTGCGGCACCGCCATCTCTTTCGCTTTTGCGATCGCAGTGCGAAGCCGCGGATTGAAATCCGGGTTCGGTTCCGTTTTTGCCGCCGCCGAGATAAGCGCAAGCAATTTTGAAAAAACCTTCCCGCGTTTCTGGTCAGTGATCTCTTTCTTATGTTTGATGCCTGCCCAATGCGAATGTCCGGACATGATTTTTTTGTCGTTCTCCGCGAAGGCGGAGAATCCGTGCTTTCAACATTATTTTACGTCTAAAAAAATAAATAGCAAAACAAAAAATGGCCAGTCGCTTTTTACAGCACCGGCCATTATGAAAGAACGGTTATCAGCGGAGATCGCTCATGCCCAGGATAAAAACTTGGGCGTGGGTCCCATAGTAATCCGAATTCTGGAAACCGCGGTTCCAGGTTCGGATTCGCCCATCTGCGTCGGTCGCCGTGACGGAGACAATGATGGGGCTCCACCCGACGAATGCTTTGATGTCGCCGAGGCGAAGGTCGTCGCCCCCGCCGCCATTTACGGTGATACGGGCGGGAACTGACGAATTCCAGACAAAGATCTGAATCGCCGTTCCCTCGGTTCCGAAGTAGGGGATATCCACAGGAGTTTCGATGGGGCGAGATTCGGCTTTCGGTGCATTCGTCATGGTGTCGTCCGCAAATCGAATATTCTGTTGGCCAAAGACGAGTTGGCTTACAGAACTATTCCCTGCGCCGGGAATATAGAAGATGCCGGCTGCTGCGCCTATGTATTGGTCGCCCGCCACATAAACGCAGATGAGGGGGATATCCAGGTTTGAAGACCTAGCATATCCCACGAGAGGCGACTTCGAAAAGATGTTGAATTTTTCAACACCTTTCTTTTTCGCCTCTCCGGCGAATACCGTCTCGCCCGGGGCGAGGTCG
Source organism: uncultured Candidatus Saccharibacteria bacterium (assembly GCA_964483915.1). Classification (GTDB taxonomy): domain Bacteria; phylum Patescibacteriota; class Minisyncoccia; order UBA6257; family 2-01-FULL-56-20; genus CAJAQL01. The sequence goes on from CAZADL010000007.1 coordinate 10,000, forward strand.
ACAATCGTTGCCATCCGCCCCGATCGCCCCCATCTTCCAATCGGCGCGACGGTTACCAGCCGGCAGGTCCATGGAGCAACGTTTTGCACGGCAAGCCGATGTTGCGGCATGCCGTACGAATAGACCGTCTGTGTCGTGGCTTGTGCGGGCTGCTGCGCCTTCGCGCAGCCAGCAAAAAAAACAGCTATGAAAATCAACAGTGTCCTTTTCATGGGACACCTCCTCAGTTTTTAGGATTTAAGTCCGCTAGTATTTTATCAACAATTATCTGACTTGTCAAATCCATTGGGAATCCAGATTCGTTTGGTTTCTGGATTCCGGACGGCCCGGCGGGGCTATCCGGAATGACAATATTCGCCAAGCTCTTGAAGATGTTATAGCTTTTTCTCGTCTCTCTCCTTCTTCAGCTTTTCAATAAGCTCATCGAGTTTCATCTCGTTCGTCTTTTCCTTGCTGCCGCGCGTGCGAAAGTTCACGGTTCCGGCTTTCTCTTCTTTTTCGCCGACGACGATCACGTAGGGAATTTTCATCATCTCCGCCGCGCGGATCCGTTTGCCCAGGGATTCGGCGCCTACGAGCTCAGATCGGATGCCTGCCATGGCGAGCGCTTCATGCACCGATTTGCCGTATGCGGAGAATTTGTCGCTCACGGGAAGCACGGTAACTTGAACCGGCGCGAGCCAGAGCGGGAATGCGCCCGCAAAATGTTCGATGATGACCGAGAGAAAGCGTTCAATGGATCCCATGATGGCGGCGTGAATCATGACAATCCGTTCCTGTTCGCCTTTCTCATTCACGCAGAAAAGATCGAACCGCTCGGGCATATTCATATCAATTTGAATGGTCGCAACCTGATGCAGGCGGCCGATGGCATCTTTTCCCATGAAATCCAGCTTCGGTCCGTAGAACGCCGCCTCACCGACGCCATAAAAGAAATCTGCTTTTTTTTCTTGTACGATCTCGCGTAGCATATCTTCCGCAATTTTCCATTTTGTTTTATCACCCAGATATTTTTCGGGATGTTCCGGGTCGTGGAGCGAGAGCCGGACCCGCAGCGAGAAACCGAATGCACCATAGAATTCCTGCACAATATCCCAGATTTTTAAAAACTCCGCTTTCGCCTGCGCCATGCGGCAGAATACATGGGCATCATCTTGCGTTATCGCAAGTACGCGTGCAAGCCCGGCAAGCTCTCCCGATTGTTCGTCGCGGTAAACTTTTGTGGTGGAGGCATAGCGTTGCGGCAGTTCGCGATAGCTCCACTGGCGCCGCGCATAGATCTGCGTGTGGTGCGGGCAGTTCATCGGTTTCATGGCGAACTCGCGCCCTTCGCGGGTAACGATCTTGAAAAGATCGTCCTTGAATTTTTCCCAGTGCCCGCTTTTTTCGTAGAGTTCTTTTTTGGTGATATGCGGAATATCAACTTGTTCGTAGCCGCGCGCGGCGCGGAGTTCCCAAACAAAATCATCGAGTAGGTTGCGCACGAGCGTTCCTTTGGGCGTCCAGAGCGGAAGCCCCGGGCCGACGAGATCGGAGAAAGTGAAGAGATCTAGCTGTGGACCAAGTTTTTTGTGGTCGCGTTTTTCGGCCTCGGCGCGCATGGCGAGATATTCATCGAGGTCTTTTTTTGAGGAAAATGCCAGTCCGTAAATGCGCTGGAGCATCGGATTTTTTTCGTCGCCGCGCCAGTAGGCACCCGCGATTTTGTCCAGCTTAAAACTGCTGGCCGGTATGTCGGAAGTGTATTCCACGTGCCCGCCGCGGCAGAGATCGCTGAAAATGTCGCCGGTATGATAGACCGTGAGCTTTTGCCCGCCCCCGGAAAACTCATTTATTAAATCCAGCTTAAAGGGTTGTTGCGCAAAACGTTTTTTTGCCTCCGCCATGGAAACTTCCTCTTCGGAAAAATGCAGTTTTTTGCCGATGAACCCGCGCATGGTTTTCTCGAACATTGCCAAATCATCCGGCGTGAGCGGACGGGGAAGTTCGAAATCATAATAAAAACCGGTCTCTATCGTCGGCCCGATGCCGAGTTTCGCGTCGGGAAATTCTTTGAGAACCGCGGCCGCTAAAAGATGTGCGAGCGAGTGGCGGACGTGATCGAGGTTCGGTTTGATGTCCATAGATTGCATTGTAGCGAATTTCCGGTTTTTTTCAAACAATAGCCGAGGTTCGACCTCGCAGTGAGGTCGAACCTCGACAGGATAGAGCTTCACCTGTGAGGCATTCTGTTGTATATTCAAAGAATGCTTGATATTAAATTCATCCGCGAGCATGCAGGCGAGATACGAATTGCAATTATGAACAAAGGCATCGACCTGAACCTGGATGAGCTTTTGGCGGCCGACATTGAGAGGTCTGCCACGATGCGTGCCATTGAGGATCTGAACGAAGCGAAGAATAAGCTGAACGACGAAATGAAGGCAGCTAAGACGGAGAGCGTGCGGAAGACGACCGTTGAAAAAGGGAAAGAGGTGAAAGGAAAATTGGCGGACCTCGAGCCGAAGTTCAAGAAAGCGGACGCAAAGTTCGTTGAGCTTATGGCAAAAGTGCCAACGGTCCCGTCGCCCGACACGCCGCTCGGCAAGGGGGATGCGGACAACGTGGAAATATTTCACTGGGGGGAGCCGAGGAAATTTGATTTTGCGCCCAAGGATCATATTGCGCTCGGAACATCGCTCGACATTCTGGACTTTGAACGGGGAACGAAAGTGGGCGGTTTTCGGGGGTACTATGTGAAAAACGACGGCGTGCTCCTCGTGATGGGCATCATGATGTATGCCTTGAACAAGATGGTGGGAAAAGGATATCGTCTGATGATTCCGCCGACCCTGGTAAAAGGGTTCGCGCTTTTCGGCAGCGGCTATTTCAAAGGTTTGAAATACGATCCCGAAGTTGATGAAGTGTACCAAGTTGCGATGTCCGACAAAGAATCGAGCGGCGAAAAAATCAAAGACAAAAAATTTTTAGTCGGCACCGCGGAGCCATCGCTCCTCGCGTATTATGCTGATGAAGTTTTGAAGGAAGAAGATTTGCCGATCAAGGTATGCGGCTACAGCCAGTGCTATCGGAGCGAGATCGGGAGCTACGGCAAAGACGTGAAGGGGCTGTACCGCGTCCATGAGTTTATGAAAGTGGAACAAGTTGTCATCGCGCCAGCCGACGTGGCGATGGCGAACAATTTACAGGATGAGATGACGAAGGTTTCGGGAGAAATGCACGAGGAGCTTGGTTTGCCCTACCGGCGGCTTCAGATTTGCACGGGAGACATGAGTGCGGGAAAATACCGCGCCTTTGATCTCGAGGCATGGTTGCCGGGCATGGCCCGATGGGCGGAAACCGGATCGGCGAGCAGTTTCGCGGATTGGCAAGCCCGTCGCCTGAACGTGAAATATGAGGATAAAAACGGCGATAGAAAATATGTTTACATGCTCAACAATACCGCCTTGCCGACCCCGCGTATCCTTATCGCCATTTTGGAAAATTATCAGACGGCGGATGGTAAGGTCGCCATTCCGGAGGTGCTTCAGAAATATGTCGGGAAGAAGGTGATCGGATAGTTGAAAAGGTCATCGTCCGCGGAGGCGGACGATCCGTGCTTCCAGTTTAAAAAGCACGGACCCTCGCCTCCGCGAGGGCGACATATAAGAAAACATGAATAATCCCAATCATCTTCGCACGTGGATTGAAATTGACGCCCGCGCGGCCCGAAAGAATTACGAAACGTTCAGAAAGCTCATTGGGAAAAGCGTGGAACTATGGGCGGTCGTGAAATCGAACGCGTACGGCCACGGCCTTTTTGCCTTCTCGAAACTTATGGATAAATTCGGCATTGACGGGTTCTGCGTGGATAGCGTCGTGGAAGGGCTCGCCTTGCGGCGCGAGGGGATCAAAAAACCAATTCTCGTTTTAGGGCCGACATTGCCAGCGCGTCTTGCCGAAGCCGCCCGTCACAAGATAACCGTAAGTGTTTCCAATTTCGAGGCGCTCCACGCGCTTGCACGGCATGCGTCCGCACACGGCGGAAAGAACCAAACGCCCGATTTTCACATAAAATTGGATACCGGTATGCACCGGCAGGGATTTTATTTCGACGAGATTCCGAAGGTCATCAAGCAAATCGCCAATCGCCAATCGCCAATCGCTAAAAAACTAAAAGGAATATTTACGCATTTCGCTTCCGCAAAAGACGTCAATTATCCTTCCTACACTGATCGGCAGCTTTCCAAATTTAACAAGGCGCGGGGTATGTTCGCGGAAGCCGGATTTAAAAATTTGAAATCCCATGCGGCTGCGACGGGCGGCACACTCATCAGTCCCAAATACCATGGTGATGCCGTGCGCGTGGGAATCGGTCTTTACGGCCTCTGGCCCTCCAAAGAATTGGAGGTCCAGCTCGGCAATAAGGTAAAACTGCACCCGGTGCTTTCCTGGCGTGCGGCCATCACGGAAACAAAATTGTTACAGGCGGGGGATTATGTCGGATATGATCTTACCGAACGTGTGCTGCGGAAAACACACATGGCTGTTGTGCCGATCGGTTATTGGCACGGATTTCCCCGCGCGCTTTCCTCAACAGGAGAAGCGATCGTGAATGGAAAACGCGCCAGAGTTCTGGGGCGCGTTTCCATGGATCTCGTTGTGGTTGCCCTCAGTGATACGGCGCGGGCAGGCGACATAGCAACCCTCATCGGCCGTGACGGCAAGGATGAGATTTTCGCATGGGAACCGTCGCAGAAATCAGGAACGACGCATTATGAATTCCTCACGCGGCTCAACCCGCTTATGGAGAGGATTGTCACAAATTGATTTTTTACGCCATGCTCGAAGATTATCTTTCGGAAAAACAAAGAAAGAGAAAAGAGCGTCATCGACAATTATGGTGGCTTATGGCGATACTTCTGGTCTTTGTCGCGGGTCTCTTTGCCGTTTGGGTCGTCACAGAATCTCCCATTTTCCGCATTGACCATTTTACGGTGACAGGAAACCGCGCGGTTTCATCCGGCGACGCGATAACGCTCCTTTTCGCGAGTGCCATGCAACACCGCACCTTGTGGTCATCACTCCTCGGCATCAAAAATATGCTGATATGGCCGAAAGCGCTCGCCACTTCGGACGTCGCGCTCGTTCCCCAATTTGCGGAAGCCACAATCCAAAAAAATTATGCAAATCATACGCTTACCCTATCTGTTACTGAACGCACCCCTCTCGCCATCTGGTGCGAAATGCCCGGGACGGACGCGAACGGCAATCCGTCGGGCGACGAATCTTGTTTTTGGTTTGATAATACCGGAATGCTCTTTCAAAGGGCGTTTGATACGGAAGGTAGCGAACTCTTTGCCGTCCACGACTACGCCCAACGCACACTGGGAATCGGTGGAAGGATACTGCCCGATGCATTCATTACGAACATGCTCTCCATCTTGGAGACGCTCAAAACGAGTGGACTCACCGTAAAGGAAGTCGCGCTTCACGACCTTTCCCTTGAAGAGGCGGATGTTTCAATGTACAACGGCCCCCTGCTTTATTTCAGCTTGCGGTTCAATGCGACAGAAGACACTGAGGCGCTTGAGAATTTTATAGAAAAACCCGATTTCAATTCGCTGCAGTACGTGGATTTTCGAACGGAGAACAGAGCGTATTATAAATAAGAGGAGCCAAAGGGCAGAAAATGAAAAAAAATAAGACCATGATAAAAATAAAACGCGTTTATGAAAAACCAGTTAAGAGCGACGCGGCCGAAAACAAGATAATGGCAATGATGACTTTTAAAACTTTCACCCTATTCATATCGTTCTTAGTATAACAAATTATGATGTTATGTTAAAATATTCCTATGGCGAAGAAAGACGTACGACGTATTGTCTTTAACTGGAAAGAAAATCCGGAGACATTGCGCGAGGCATTGCGTTTATTTTCTGTGATAGGAAAAACGGTGCGGGGACAGAAAAATAAAAACGTTGAGGTCGTTGCTTGCCCGCCGTTCGTCTATCTTACAGAACTTTCTAAAAAGCTTTCTTTGGAGAAAGCCGATTTTTCGCTTGGCGCCCAGGATATTTTTTGGGAGAACGGCGGCGCATATACCGGCGAAATCGGCCCATTGATGCTCCACAGTATCGGGAAAAATATACGGTATGCGATCGTCGGCCATTCGGAGCGGCGCAGGTGGCTTCACGAAACAGACGAGATGATAAATAAGAAACTGCGTGCCGCGCTTGCTGTGGGGCTGCGTGTTATCCTTTGCGTTGGAGAACCGGTGAAAGTGCGCAAGAGGGGGATTTCTGCCGCACGGCAATTTATTAAAAATCAATTAAAGAAAGACTTACAAGGAATTGAAAATTATAAACTGAAAATTGGAAATTTAATTATCGCCTATGAGCCGATCTGGGCGATCGGCACCGGCCGCAATTGCCCGCCCGCGGAGGCGCTCGCCACGATCCAATTTATTAAGAAAGAAATCTCTCATATTTTCGCCAATCGCCAATCGCCAATCGCCAATCGCTCGTTGCCCGTTCTCTATGGCGGCTCCGTGTCCGGCCGTACAGTTTTAGATTACCTATGTTATCATGAGATCACTGGCGTCTTGGTCGGAGGCGCAAGTTTGCGGGCTCATGAAGTTATAAAAATTATTGAAAAGTCATCACAACAAAATTAATGGAAAAAAAAGATATTCACAAACTCGTTTTACAGTATGTGCTTACCTTGTTCTTGGTTATGTTCATTGCGGTTGCGCTCGGTGCAGTGTCGCGCTGGGGAATTTCCTTCGCGCCCGCGCGGACGCTTACGGTATCTGCCCAAGGGAAGACGACGGCGGCGCCGGACCTCACGGAAGTTTCTTTTTCGGTTATCTCGCAAGGGAAAGACCCCAACGCTTTGAATGTTGATAACAATCAAAAGATGTCGGCAGTCGTGAATTTTGCGAAATCGCTCAATATTGCGTCAAGCGATATCGCGACCACGAATTACGATCTCTCGCCGAATTATCCGGCAACCGCAGTGAACATGCCGATGTTTCCGGCGGCGCCGAGCACGATAAATCCGAATACCATCATTGGCTATACGCTCACGCAGACCGTGCAGGTAAAAATCCGCGATTTCGCGAATATTGCAAAATTGCTTGGAGAGCTGCCCTCGCTCGGCATCAACCAGATAAGCGGTGTCACCTTCACCTTTGATAATCCGGATAAATTCTTGGCGGTTGCGCGGGGCGATGCGATGGCGAAAGCGAAAGTAAAGGCCGGCGAGATTGCGGGCGAGGCTGGTGTCTCGCTTGGCGAAGTGGTGAATGTTCAAGAGTACGGGAACATTCCGGTCTATCCGATGTATGCCGCGAAGGCCATGGTTGCCGGGGGCGCTAATCCGTCGGTTGCGCCGACCATCGAACCCGGTACGCAGGATATCACCGATCAGGTAACGATCATCTACGAACTAAAATAATTCCTCCGATCATGACCAAGAAAGATATTCGATTAATCTTTATTATTGGTGCGGCGGTCGGACTCTTGATCCAACCGATTATTGTAAACGTCCTTCCGCAGAACAATCTGAGCATGCTCACCCGTGTTCTCATCTTTGGTTTCTTCACGGTGTTCGCGCCGTTCGCGCTCTGGGTTATAGAACTCTTGTCGCGGTTTTGGAAGAGTCTCTATCAATTCGCGCAGTTTGCTGCCGTGGGGACGCTGAACTCATTCATTGATGTCGGCGTGTTGAATCTCGAAACATTTCTGACGGGAACCGCATCGATCTCGACCGCGACCTTCGCGATGTTCAAAGCGATCTCGTTTCTCTGCGCAACGACGAACAGCTTCTTCTGGAATAAGTATTGGACCTTTTCTGCTTCCGGGGCAACAGAAGGTGGCAGTAAACAGGCGAAAGAAACAATTTCGTTTTATGTGATCGCATTTGTCGGGTGGGCGGTCAATGTCGGCGTCGCGACGTTCATCAAAGTGCTCGAACCTTCAGGTATCGCTGCGCGGATCTGGGTAAATATCGTGGCGCCTGTCTGCGGCATCGCGGCCTCGTTCTTGTGGGACTTTTTCGGATATAAGTATTTGGTTTTCAAAAAACCATCGGTCGTCGTATAAACTAATTATTCACTTTCATGTATCCATTTCTCGTGCTTCTTGGCAGTTGGGGACTCTTGTTTCTGCGAGTGGCATATGGAGCGATCATGGTTGCCCATGGTTTTCCTAAATTAAAAAATCTCAAAGGAACCGGCGTAAATTTCACAACGATGGGTTTTCGCCCGGGGGCGTTCTGGGGGACGCTCATTGCCCTACTTGAATCGCTTGGCGGCATCGCGATCATTCTGGGTTTCATGACCACGCCGCTCGCCCTGCTTTTCGCCGGCGAGTTTTTGGTCATTGTTGTATGGAAACTCAAAAAGCATATGGCGTTCGTGGGTGGCTGGGAGTTTGATCTCTTGATCCTTGCCGCCGCGATTGTGTTGCTTTTCTTTGGCCCCGGCATGATATCGCTCGATCGTTTGTGGCTGCTTGGGCTTTAGGAAATTGCATGCATCGTTTTTTTGAAACTATTCCGGCAACTTTGGCGTGGGCCACGCTCGTTTTGATGTTTCTCCTGTCGTGGTTTTTGCCCGTATGGATATCCTTCTTCATCATTCTCTTCGATATCTATTGGCTTCTCAAAACGGTGTTCTTGTCGCTCCATCTCCGGACCACGTTCACGAAGATGAAAAGAAACATGAGGGTAGATTGGATGGCGAAACTTGAGGAACTTGATCGCGATGCGAATGGCGCGAATTTCGCGGATTCGCATCGTGTTTCCTGGCAGGATATTTATCATCTCGTCATCCTGCCGATGTACAACGAGCCGTACGAGGTCGTCCGCGAAAGTTTTTTGCGCCTGGCCGCGGCGCATTATCCGAAAGAGAAGATGATCGTCGTCCTTGCGCTCGAGGAACGCGCGGGTAGGGTGGCACGTGAGGCAGGAGAGCGGATCCGAGCAGAATTTAGAAAGACATTCCATCATCTTCTTCTCACGATCCATCCGCAGGGTTTATCGGACGAGATTCCAGGCAAGGGATCGAATGAGTCATGGGCCGCGCAGGAAGCAAAGCGATTAATCATTGACCCAATGGTAGAACGCAATCCGAAAAATCCGAATTCCATCCGAATACAACAAATGGAACTTTCTGATTCGGAGCATTCGGATGAATTCGTAGATTCGGATTGCGTTTCATACGACCGCATTTTGGTTTCGGTATTTGATATTGACACACAGGTTCTGCCGGAATATTTCAGCCGTCTCGCGTACGTTTTTCTCACAACGAATGATCGGCTTCGCGCGATTTATCAGCCGGTGCCGCTTTTTACGAACAACATCTATGAATCCAGCGCGTTCTCGCGGGTCGTCTCTTTTTCCTGTACCTTTTGGCAGATGATGCAGCAGTCGCGGCCGGAACGACTGACCTCGTTTTCCTCGCAGTCCATCCCGTTCCAGACGCTTGCTGAGATCGGGTTTTGGCAGAAGAACATCGTTTCCGAGGACTCGCGCATTTTTTGGCAGGGATTTTTCAGATATCACGGCGACTTTCGCACCGAACCGCTCTTTTTTCCGGTCACGATGGACGCGCCGGCCACACCGACCTTTTGGGGGACTATAAAAAATATTTACAAACAACAGCGCCGTTGGGCATGGGGCTCTGAGAACGTGCCCTATCTTCTTGAGGGTTTCCGAAAAGACAAAACCATCCCAAAGAAAAAGCGCTGGTATTGGACGTTCAACGCGATGGAAGGATATCACTCGTGGGCGACGAACGCACTTATGATCTTCGCTTTGGGCTGGCTGCCCATTTTCTTCGGCGGCAGGCAGTACAACGAGACTCTTCTGGCCTACAGTCTGCCTCACGTCACCCGGTTCATCATCTCGCTTTCCATGATCGGCATTGCGAGCTCTGCTGTTTTGAGCATTCTTCTCCTGCCGCCGCGGAGAGATAAACCGGGGATCGGAGATTATGGGATCTATATCCTCCAGTGGCTTCTTATGCCACTCACGCTCATGGTGTTCGGCGCGATACCCGGCATTGAAGCCCAGACGCGCCTCGCCCTCGGGGGCAGATGGCGATTAGGGTTTTGGGTCACACCTAAAATACGAAAAGTGAGAACGCAGTAACGAGTCTCGTTAAATTACGTTATACAACCTAGAATTATTAAAAACAGGAAATTTTATGGCGTCTTTTAAAAAAATAACCTTTAAAAACGGTCTCAGGGTGCTTTCGGTGCCTCAAAAGGGAGGATTGGCGGCGAGCATTTTGATCCTCGTTGCGGCAGGGTCTGAATATGAAAAGAAGCCGGTGAACGGCGTTTCTCATTTTTTGGAACATATGACGTTCAAGGGGACGGCCCGCCGGCCCCGGGTCGGGGCTATCGCCGAGGAACTTTCGGGGCTCGGTGCGCAGTTCAATGCCTTCACCGGCCAGGAATATACCGGTTATTGGGCGAAAGCGGAAGCGCAAAAATTGCCGCAGATTCTCGACATCATTACCGATCTTTATCTGAACCCGCTTTTTAATTCTCGAGAGATCGAGAAAGAGCGAGGCGTGATCATTGAAGAGATCAATATGTACAATGATATGCCAAAGAGCAGGGTTCAGGAGGACCTCGCGGCCCTGATGTACGGCAACCAACCCGCCGGGTGGAGCATCACGGGCAAAAAGGAAACCGTTCGAAAATTGACGAAAGAAAATTTTCTAACATATCGCGCGGCACGATATGTTCCGGGAGGAACGCTCATTGTCGTCGCGGGAAAATTTGATGAAAAAGCCGTTACTCAAAAAATTGAGCGTGAATTTGGCGGGCTCGCGCGCGCCACGGCGCCCCGCAAAACAAAGACAGCGGAACGCCAAAGAACTCCCGCGGTTTTCACGCGTTTTAAAAAATCGGAGCAGAGCCATGTAGCGTTCGGTTTTCGCGCGTTCTCTCTCTTTGATCCGCGGCGGTATGCGCTCCAGGTGGCGGCCGATGTCTTGGGCGGTAGCATGAGCTCGCGCCTTTTCAAGCGAATACGCGAGGAACTCGGCGCGGCGTATTATGTGGGCGCCGATACGGACCTTTTCTTGGACCATGGTTTCTTGGGAATCGTGGCCGGCGTTGATCACGGTAAAACGGAGACCGTAGTGCAAGCCATCCTTGAAGAATGTCGGAAACTTCGCACCGTTGCGGTTCCCAAAACCGAACTGGAACGGTCGAAAGAACACATGATCGGGAATCTCGTTTTGGGGCTCGAAACCTCCGACGAGCTCGCGAGCTTCTATGGCGGACAGGAGATTTTGACAAAGAAAATCCTTTCTCCCGAGCGAATCGTAGCAAGGGTACGGGGAGTGACTTCGGCAGAGATCCAAGCCGTTTCCCGGACGGTATTCCGGAACGATCGTTTGAACTTCGCCGTGGTGGGGCCCTATCGGAACACGGCATCGTTCCAAAAGATTTTGAAATTATAATTATGAAAACAATTGAGCGGCACAGCGTAGAAATTTCATGGGGAAGCCTATGGCGGATCGCCGTGTTTTCGATTTTCGCCTTAGTCATCTATTTGGGCCACCAGATCGTCCTGGGGCTTTTTCTTGCAATCGTCATCTCTTCCGGATTTGAAGGGCTGATCGATACTATCGAACGCCGCCTCCATGTGCCGCGTAGCTTGGGCGTTGTGCTTATTTTCCTTGCTGCCATTCTTCTCGTTGCGCTCGTGATTTATGCGGTCATCCCCTTTGCCATCGTTGAGTTGAATACGATTATGCTCACCGCCGGGAAATCGTCATCCACGGCAACAGGAGGCATAGGATTGCTTTTAAGTTTGCAGGCATCGCCCACGGCGAGCAGTTTCATCAAAAAGATCTCAACCCAGATTTTCTCGGGGGGCGACCCCCTCGGTATTTTTTCGGGAGCGTTTGGCAGTTTGGGGCTTATCATTTCGGTCATCGCAAGCTCGTTCTATTTAAGTTTGAGCCGCGACGGGGTTGAACGTTTTATTAAAATTATCGCGCCCGTCGCTTACGAACCGGCGGCGCTCCGGATCTATGAACGGTCGCGCCGGAAGATCGGTTCCTGGTTCCGCATGCAGATCGTTTTGAGCCTCATTATGGGTGTCATCGTGTGGGGTGGCCTCACGCTTCTCGGCGTCCAGGGAGCGTTTCTCATCGGCATCCTCGCGGCTCTGTTTGAACTCGTACCGTTCATCGGCCCCATTGTGTCGGGTGCGGTCGCGGTCGTCGCGGCCCTCGGTACGTCGGCACAACTCGCGCTTTACACGCTCATTTTCTTTGTGGTCGCCCAGCAGTTTGAATCGAATATTCTCGTGCCGATCCTGAACCGCCGTGCGGTTGACCTCCACCCCGTCATCGTGATCACGGCGCTCTTGATCGGCGCTGAGATCGCCGGATTTCTCGGCATGGTGATCGCAGTTCCGGCGGCGGCGGTTTTCCAGGAAGTGGTTGAAGAATGGTCGGTAAGAAAAAGAGGCGTGCCGGTGCCATAATAAAAAATAATCCTTTGTCATTCCCGCGAAGGCGGGGACCCGTGCTTTCAAAAAATTATTTTAAAAGCACGGACCCTCGGCTGGATCAAGGGCGACCAACAATTTTATGAAAAAAGATTCTTCATCGGGTGGCCGCTTCTACATCACGACGCCGATCTATTACGTGAACGACAAACCGCACATCGGCCATGCCTATACGACGATCGTTTCCGATGTCCTTGCGCGCTGGCGCGCAGGGCAGGGTGAAAACGTCATTTTTTCAACAGGCGTGGACGAGAATGGGCAAAAGATCGTTGACGCAGCTGCAAAGCACGGTGAAGAAGTTGGTGCCTACACGGATCGCATGGCAAAAATTTGGGAATTGACGTGGCAGAAGCTTGGCATTTCGTACACCGATTTTATCCGCACGACGGAGGACCGACACATTATCGTGGTGAACGAGCTTTGGAAGCGCATGGAGGCAGCGGGGGATATCTACAAAGGAAATTATGAAGGATTGTATTGTAAAGGCCACGAAGCGTTTCTCGGCGAAGATGAGCTTACGCCCGACGGCCTTTGTCCCGATCACCAGACAAAGCCAGAGCTAGTCTCCGAGGAAAATTATTACTTCGCGCTTTCGAAATACCAGCAACCGCTTCTTGATTTTTACGCGGCTCATGAAGATTTTGTGGCCCCTGCGAATCGGTTCAACGAAGTGAAAAGTTTTGTGGAGCGTGGACTTGAGGATGTAAGTTTCTCGCGTGAAAAAAAAGCGTGGGGGATCCCCGTTCCGGACGATCCGGAGCAGGTGATCTACGTATGGGCGGACGCTTTGGTGAATTATATAACCGTTCTCGGCGGCGTTGATGAATGGGAATCACATCCGGCAGACATTCATATGATCGGCAAAGACATCCTGCGTTTTCATGCAATCATCTGGCCGGCGATGCTCATGTCGGCGGGATTGCCGCTGCCGGGCCAAGTGGTTACCGGCGGGTTTTTTACGGTGGACGGCGTGAAAATTTCAAAGACCATCGGCAATATCATTGACCCGCTCGCCCTTTCTGCGCGTTATGGCAACGATGCCTTGCGTTATTTTCTCTTGCGCGAGATTCCGTTCGGCGAAGACGGTGATTTTTCGGAAGCGAAAATGAAAGAACGGTATAACGGCGACCTTGCGAACGGCCTCGGCAATTTTGCCGCGCGTATTCTCGCGCTCGCAGAGAAAGAGGAGTTGCAATCCGAGCCGCTCAATTCTGCGTTTGATAGCGCAATACAAAAGCTTCGGCAGGCCGTTTTCGCAAAGACGAAAGAATTCAAATTTCACGACGCCCTCGCTGCGATCTGGGCCGCCATCGCGTTCGGCGATAAATATTTGAACGACGAAGCTGTGTGGGCAATAAAAGATGCCGCCGCACGCCGCACAAAATTGTTCAATCTCGTGTCGCTCTTGGGCAACATCGCTGCCGTACTCCTGCCGTATCTGCCGGAAGCGTCCCGAAAGATAACGGCCGCGCTGCGATGGGACGGAAAAATCTTACATGCAAAGCGCATGGAACCCCTTTTCCCCCGGATTTCCTGATGCAGGTTGTCGTTGAAATCTTTACAACAAAGCATACGCGCGTTAGGATGGATGTGGTTTTGCGTCCCGCCATGGCGGGACGGAGCGGTCAATCGCATCCCGCCTGCGGCTGGACGCCTTCGTGCGAAAAGCAAGGAATGTATTTTGTTTATATCTTACAAAGCAAAAAAGATAAGTCTTTTTATATTGGGCAGACCGGCGATTTGGATGCCCGTCTTATGCGCCATAATCTCGGCACAGTGAAATCAACACGAAGCAAGGTGCCGCACGAGATTATTTACAAAGAAGCATTCCGCACGCGCGGAGAAGCGATGCGTAGAGAAAAAGAAATAAAATCGTATAAAGGCGGCAATGCCTTTAAAAAATTGCTAGGTCAGCTATAATAACGGTGACGTTTTGCGCAGGTGGCGGAGCGGTCAATCGCAATGGACTGTAAATCCATCGCCTTCGGGCTACGCAGGTTCGAATCCTGCCCTGCGCACCAGCAACGCAAAAAACCGATCTTTATGGTCGGTTTTTTTGTGTTGCCGTTGTTCGGCAGGATTCGAACCGGAGCGCAATCCCGTGCAGGAAGGAATGGGAAACCG
>CAZADL010000008.1:0-24496 GCA_964483915.1 uncultured Candidatus Saccharibacteria bacterium
TTTTTGTTATCTAAACCACTTGTTATACCTCGGTTCTAACTTGGACGTCTGGCGGTGGGGGTGAGATTCGAACTCACGATGCCATTTCTGACATAGCAGTTTTCAAGACTGCCGCCTTCAGCCACTCGGCCACCCCACCATCATGTAACATGCTAAAAACTTCCACAGAAAGAAGACTTCTCTTTGCCGACTTCGTCTTCACGGAGGCAAAGAGAAGTCTTCTTTCTGTGGACCGGAGGGGAGTCGGACCCCTGGCCTCCTCATTGCAAATGAGGCGTTCTGCCACTGAACTACCGGCCCGTAAAACAAGTCTTATTGTAGCTTGAGTGCCGAAAAATGGAAAGACATATTGCAATCTCGGAAACGATTTTTCATTTGCTCATTCTACCGAATGAGCAAATGAGAGGCAAAGCGTCGGAGACCCAACTTGCGAAAGATGATTAATGGCGTTATCATGGGTTCCATGAAAAAGGATATCCATCCGGAATATTTTCCGGCAGCGAAAGTGATCTGCGCCTGTGGCAACTCGTTTACCATGGGGGCGACCAAGCCCGAGATTCACGTGGAAATCTGCGCGAAATGCCATCCCTTCTATACGGGCGAAGAGAAATTGATCGACGTGGCGGGGCGCGTGGAGCGTTTCAAGGCGCGGCGGGAAAAAGCGTCTGCAATGATACAGAAAAAGAAAAAAGTGCGCACCAAGAAAAAGGCATAGAAATCTTCATTGGCGAAAATCAAAAACACCTTGTCCGAAAGGTGTTTTTGAGTGTTTCTGGTATAATAAAAAGCGTGAAGTTACCTATTTCTCCGGAACAATTAAAAGAGGTACTGATCGCCGAGGGGCTTGTGACGGCAGAGGTTTTTGACCGGCTGCTCAATGAAGCGCAACGCAAAGGACAAAGCATTGTCGATGTTTTGGTTGCGAACCATGTTGCGGAAGTCGGCTATCTGGATGATATCATCGCGAAGGCCTTGGGAGTTCCGAGGATCAAGCTGGCCGCGAGCACGATCGACAAAACTCTCCTTAAATTACTCCCCGAAGCGACGGCGCGCGACCGGCAAGCGGTGATTTTCCACCGCGAAGAGGACGGTACCTACGACGTGGCGATGGCGAATCCCTCGGATCTTGAGACCATCGAATTCCTCACGACGTGGCTCAAGGCGCGCGTGAAACCGTTTATGGCGACCGAGGACGACCTCAATCAGGGTTTTTCGATCTACGGCTACGAGGTGGAGCAGGATTTCAAAAAGATTATTGAGGAAAATATCCGGACCTCTCTCATGAACCAGTCGGGGGACATGAAGGACGTGGCATCCCAGCTCCCCGTGGTCGGCATCGTGGATAATGTTCTTTCCTACGCGATGGCTTCGCGCGCGTCCGACATTCACATCGAAATTTTGGAGGACGCCACGTTCATCCGCTATCGCATTGACGGTATTCTCTATGAAGTGATGTCGATCACGAAGGCGATCCATCCGGCAATCGTCGCGCGCATTAAACTCCTCGCCGGTCTTAAGATCGACGAGCACTATGCTCCGCAGGACGGGCGGTTCCGTTACCAGATCGGGAACGAGACGATCGACGTCCGCGTATCGGCGATTCCAACGTTTTACGGCGAGAAGGTGGAGATGCGTCTCCTTGAAGCATCGCAGAAACCGCTTTCTCTTGAAGAGCTTGGTATGCTGCCGGAAGCGGTGAAGATCGTCTCGGAAAATATCAAAAAGGCCTACGGCATGATCTTGTCGTGCGGCCCGACCGGTTCCGGCAAGACGACGACGCTCTATGCCCTCATGAATCTTCTGAATCGCCCGCAGGTGAACGTAGTCTCCATTGAAGACCCGATTGAGTACAACATGCGGTATGTGAACCAAACGCAGATCAATCCGCAAGCCGGCATCACGTTCGCGTCGGGCCTCCGGTCGCTCTTGCGCCAGGACCCGAACATCATCATGGTCGGCGAGATCCGCGATGCGGATACGGCGGATATCTCCGTACAGGCGGCCTTGACCGGCCACCTGATCCTCTCTTCGCTCCATACGAATGACGCGCCGACCGCCGTCCCGCGCTTTTTTGACCTTGACATCCCGCCGTATCTCGTCGCATCGGTGCTCCAGCTCATTATCGCCCAGCGGCTCGTGCGTAAAATCTGTCTGTCGTGCATTTATTCCTATGACGCCGACGAGCATATCGGAGACATCATCAAATCCCAGCGCCGCGAACTCGGCATTTCAGAAGAGGAGAATATCGTGATCCCGAAAACGCTCTATCGCGGCAAGGGATGCGCCGTGTGCGGCATGACGGGGTACATCGGGCGCCTCGGCATCTTTGAAGTGCTCGAAGTGACCGACACCGTCAAAAAAATAATCGACAGCGACCATTTCAATATTGACCTCCTGCGCGCCGAAGCACGGAAGAACGGCATGATGACGATGTTTGAAGATGGCCTGCGGAAAGTCGAGCTTGCGGAGACGACCATCGACGAGGTGCTCCGGGTGATCCGGGAGTAATGAGTTATAATGTTATAACATCTCTTATCAATCCATGCTTTACCATTATCGTGCGGCTGACCGGGAAGGAAACGTCTTAGAAGGGGATGTTGATGCGGAAAGCCTCCAGATGGCGCTGCAGCTCCTTTCCCAGAAGGATTTACGTCCCGTTTCTTTGAAGCCGGTCAAATCGGAAAAAGCCGGCACGCTCGGAGGTTGGTTTGCCGGCCGCATCACGGTCGCCGATAAGGTTTTTCTTACAAAATATCTCGCCCTTATGTTGCGGGTAGGCACCGATCTCTTGTCGGCAATCAATATTCTGATTGCGGATGCCGACAAGCCAGCCATGCGGAACTTTCTCTTGGAAGTGCGCGAAAATCTCACCCACGGCGAGCCGTTCTATAAAACATTCGCGCAATATCCGAAATTTTTTTCAGCAACGTTCGTCAGCTTGATAAAAGCCGCGGAGACATCCGGCAATTTACAGAAAACTTTTGAGGATTTGAATGTCTCCCTCGCCTCGGAAGCGGATCTGCGCAGCAAGATTCATTCCGCACTCGTCTATCCGGTCATCCTGCTCGGCATGGCGTTTGCTATCCTGATTTTTCTCGTGACCTTCGCTCTGCCGAAGGTCGCGGGAGTTTTTACCGAAGGCGGCATCAAGCCCCCGTTTTTTTCCCAGGTTGTTTTCACGATCGGGCTTTTTGCGGGAAGCCACATCCTCGCCATCATCATCATTCTGTTTGTCGTGATTGTGGGATCCGTTCTTCTTATCCGCAAGACGGAGACCGGCAAACGAGCGCTTGACACGTTCCTTACCCACACGCCGGGGATCAAGAACATTTATCGGGACCTTGCCATTCAGCGCATGGCGTCAACCATGAGCTCGCTCATGAAAGCAGGGCTTCCGATCGTGCAGACGATCACGATCGCGGCTGATACGGTGCCGATCCGGGAGTTCCGGTATGCGCTCCTCAGAGTTGCAAACGAAGGATTGTCAAAGGGCCTCACGATCGGCGAAGCCTTTCGGCGCGAAACCGTTTTGCCGCAGTCCGTGACCAGTTTGATCGCGATTTCCGAGAAAGCCGGCCACATCGAAGAGGTTTTGGCGACGCTCGGCGACTTCTATGCCTCGAGCGTTGACGCGAGCATCAAAACAGCCGTTTCACTCATTGAGCCCGCGATGCTCCTTTTGATGGGCGTCATTGTCGCCACGATTGCGCTTTCCATCATCGTGCCGATCTATCAGATGTCGTCGGCGACATTTTAAGCATGAAGACAAGTTCCCACTATCATCGAGGTTTCACGCTTTTCGAGGTTGTGATCACGGTCGCAATCGTCGTTATCCTTGGCGTTGTGGCGGCGGTATCCTTAACCGGCAAGAAGAGCTCGAGCGATCTCTCAAGCACGGTGGCACAGGTGACTGCGCTCCTTCGCGAAGCGCAGAGCCGGTCGGTCACGCAAACCCAAGGGGCATCATGGGGCGTACATTTTGCGAACGCGACGAATACGGCGCCTTTCTACGCCCTTTTCTCCGGGCTTTACAGTCCAACGACAACCACCGATTATTATCGCTTGCCGACGGATGTTGCCTATATTCCTTCAATGCTTCCGGCCGGGGGGACGGTCGATATCGTCTTTTCCCAAGTGTCCGGTTTGGCTTCGACATCTACGATCATAGGACTCTATAATACCGCACAGCCGTCTCTCACGTCCGGCATCAACATTACCTTGTTGGGTACTATCTCGCCCGTGACGGTGAATTGAACAATATGCGCGAGCATTTCATCGATCTCGCCGAACACAACAACGACCGACGCCTCCCAATTTACCATGACCGTAAACGATTCCCGGTTCGTTGTCTCGTCGACGGTGCAATGGAATGGAACATCCCTTGCGACTACGTACGTTTCCTCATCGACGCTCACAGCAGTTGTTCCTGCTGGGGATGTCTCGGTAGCCGGAACGGCGAGCGTAACTGTATGGAGTGCGGCGAACAGTTCTACGAACAGAGCCGTAAATTACCGGGTAAAGATCCCGACTCTCTCGAGCGCCGCGAATACCACTATCTATGTTTGCTACGGCAATAGTTCCATTTCGACCGATCAATCGAATAAAACGGGAACATGGGACAGCAATTTTACGGCCGTATATCATATGGCGAACGCGGCTAGCCCCTCTACGTTCTATACGGTTGGGAGCCAAAGCGGCGGAGGCGGAGCAGGTGGCGCCGGCCAGCCGGGCATCATTATTATCAAGAACACGCACTCTTAAAAGATGGAACCATCTAGAATCCGGGGAAGAAGTCGGTTTTGATCTGCTTTCGGGGGATACCCATCCGGTGGAGCGTTGTTTCCATGGTGGTTACCATCGCGTGGGTGCCGGAAATATAGAAGATCCGATCGCGGTAATCGGGAACTTCGCGCCGGATGAGCGAGCTGTCAATGCGGCCGGAATAGAGATTCGCGATTCGCGATTCGCGATTAGCGATTAGCGTTTCTTCGGCACCCGTTACGGCGTAGACGGTTTTGAGGCCAATGGTCTGCGCGGCTTCGTCAAAAACATCACGATAAGCGATTTCGTCCATGGTGCGATTTGAATAGAACAGCACGGCGGATCTTTTTTCACCGCGGTCCGAAAGATATTTCACCATGCTGCGGAACGGGGTCACCCCAATGCCGCCGGCGATGAAAACCAACTTCTTTTTCTTTCTGCGCGGCAACGTGAAATCGCCGGCGAGCTGTCCCGCCATAATTTCATTGCCCGGCGCCATCTCGGCCATCTTTTTTTTGAAGCTGCTTGGTTTTTCATAAAACTTGATGCCGAGGCGGAGATTTGATTCCGTGGGCGAGGACGCGACCGTGAAGTAGCGCCGGTTGTCGCGGCTGTCGGTTCGGCGGTGGCCCAGGGTCCACTCCAGATATTGTCCCGGCTTGAACTTGAGAGGCGGTTTTGAAAAAACAAAATCATACATGCCGGCACCGACCCGCTCTATTCTTTTGAGCTTCAACATATATTTCGCTTTGTGGCTTAAGAGGTAAGAAAGTACGTTGCCCATAAGCAGGGCGAGCTCCGGCGTGGAATAGATCGGGCCGACATGGATCCATGGCGCAAAGAGCAGCCCGACAAAAGCGCCATACACGATGCGCCGCGCCCGCGTCGGCGGCGTGGTCAGAGGTTCCGTAAGCATGATAGAAGCAAAGAAGAAGAGGGGTGCGTGCAAGAGCGCCTTTTCGAGCGTTCCCAAAGGATCGCCATTGGTTCCTGCAACGATCGTCGCAAGAGCTGTTGCAAAGAATGCGATGACGAGATCACTTCGCTGTATCTTTCGTACGATAAGGAAGCCGCCCGCGACGACAAAGGCCATCATGGGCAAGTTGCCGCCGATCCACCAGGTTGCGGATTGATTGATGGTAAGCGCCGTGAGTGCCACTGCAAAGGCCGCCGGATTAAAAATATGTTTTTTCTTGATTGCGAGAATGTATTTGGAAGCCGTGGCCCAGATCGCCGCCCAGATGAGAAACGCGACACCTGCGAAGTCCCGCGGCGCGACCGGCGTGATGATGAGCGCGAGAATGAGTGCGGTGATGTAAATAGATTCAACGTTCGTCTGCGTCTGAAAGACATCTGCGAAAATTTTATTGGTGATCCATGAGACGAGGATAAGCACGACGATCGAAAAGAACAGCGCGAGCGGATTGTACGGCAGGATGCCGAGCGCACCAAAAACCGCGGCGACCACAGCGAGCGCCGCAAGGACGTACAGCACCAGCCGGTACATGGTTATCTTATTCAGAAACTTATCAATATAAGTCATGATTTTTTAGTGTGTCATGGTCCGGTTTAGCCGGATCATCCGTGCTTCGTAAGGAACAGGTTCTAAGCACGGGTCGTCCGTCTTCACGGACGATGACTACTCCGTCTTATTATGTATTCCCCGAAGCCGCTCGTTATGGTCGCCATGCCGTCCTTATCTATCATATATCCTTCGAGTCCGGGACGTTCTTCTATGAACTCTATTCCTTTTTTCCCCATCGCGAAGGCGGCTGTTGCGAACCGGTCCGCCTCACAGGCATCCGAAGCTACTACCGTCAAGCTCACGATGTCGTTCACGCTCCGGCCGGTATGCGGATCGTAGATATGGTCGCCGCGGATATAGGTTCCGGAAGTCGCGATGCCGGCATCCGTGAGAAAAAGAGTTTTCACGATCTCGTTTTGTTTGAACGGGTTTTTGACGCCGACGCTCCATTTTTCGCCACGAGCATTTCGGCCGCTTACTTCAACATCCCCGCCAGCATCCACGTAGAAATTCCGAAAACCGGCGCTGCGCAGAATGTCCGCTGCATTTTTTATCGCCCAACCCTTCACGATGCCGACCGGATTGAATTTGCCCTCGGGTGTCATGACGTCAAAATAACCGTTGGTTTCACATTTCGTTTTTTCCGCGAGCTCAAGAACCGTTTTCAT
Source organism: uncultured Candidatus Saccharibacteria bacterium (assembly GCA_964483915.1). Taxonomy (GTDB): domain Bacteria; phylum Patescibacteriota; class Minisyncoccia; order UBA6257; family 2-01-FULL-56-20; genus CAJAQL01. The sequence goes on from CAZADL010000008.1 coordinate 6,955, forward strand.
ATCATCGCTCGGCGTTATCCGCAATGTTCCGCGATTGAGCGCGCAGGTTTCACTGGTTGCTTTGAAGGGGCTGAACCGGAGGTCCACGCCGTGGAAATAATCAAAAATTTTATTGAGGTCGTTGTGGGTAGCTGCTTCGTCCGCGACAGCGGCCGTGATGGGCATTCCCATGAGGATGCGGGTTTCTTGGAGCATGGTCATATATTGAGGCCGGGCCTCGGGACGAGGCCCGGCCTCGGCATCTAACCCTTCGCTTGCGCGAGCGTCGAAGCGAGCGACTGTCGGAATCCTTCGCTCGTCTGCGTCGCGCCGGAAACGATATCTACGTGCGCGCTCTGCGATTGGATTGCTTCTCGGATGAGTTGTGGCAGGGCGATACCATTGATGTGTATCGAGGTGCCACGGTCTTGAGGGTAGTCAAGGATTTTAACATCCGCCAGTTTTCCGCCGCTTATGATCGTTTCGACCTGGACGTTGCCATAATAAGCATCTACCGAATCGCCGGTATAGGAACCGTCGCGATAAAGTCCCGTTGCTACAGGAGCGGGAGGTATTGCCTTGGGTGGTGCTGCGGCCGGAGCGGCAGGAATTTGCGGCGGAGGGATGCTTGCAACCGGAGAGCTTGCGCTTGTTCTATTGCTCACGTTATGTACGAGCGGGGCATCCTTCGGCGCGCTTCCCGCTACCGAAATAGAGCTCTGGTTTTCGAGCATGACATAAAAAGCGAACGTGATGATAAGAAAAAACGAAAGAAAATATTTTTTCATGGGATTGGCGTAGCGCAATTTACTCTGTCATTCCCGCAACCCGTGGCGACCTGTCCTGAGCTCGTCGAAGGAGCGCAGTCGAACCAAAGCGGGAATCCAGATTTGTATTTTTACAAAGTACTGGATCCCCGCCTGCGCGGGGATGACAGAGAAGAGGAACTGTGGATCAAGCATTTTTTCTTGCATTCCGCATACCTTCCGTATCATAATGAAATCATGAAGCGGCATATGATCACCATAGTAATACTATTTTCAACGCTTTTTGGTGCGTCGTTGCTCATGGCGCCCGCCGTGCGCGCCGCTCAAAAACCGCTCACCTATGGCGTTTGGCTGCCGTTCTGGAAAGCGCAAGACGGCGCCGAAGACGTTTCTCTGAATCTCGACAAATTGCAGGAAGTAAGCCCCTTTTCTTATGAAATTGGGACGAATGGGAAGATTATTGACGACGCGAAGATCAACAGCGGCAGTTGGAACGGCTGGTTTTCGGCCGTCCGCGATCTCGGCGTGAAAATTATCCCGACGGTTGCGTGGTTCAATGGCGACGCGATGTACGCGTTATTTTCCAAAGCCGGCACGCGCCAAGCGCATGAGGATGCGATCGCGGCTCTTGCGCGGGCACAGAAGTTTGATGGCATTGATATTGATTACGAAAATAAACCTGCCAAAATAAAACCATATTTTTCACTTTTTATTCAAGGGCTTGCGAATCGTTTGCATGCGGCGAAAAGGGTTTTAACCTGCTCCATCGAACCGCGGTCTCCCGCAACGGACATTTGGGCAACGCCGCCCACCCCGCTTCCTTATGCGGATGACTATACGGTGCTCAATAAATATTGCGATGAGATACGGGTCATGGCGTATGATCAGGGAACCATTGATCTTGCCTTGGACGCCCTCAAGGGGAGTACCACGCTTTACGCGCCGGTTGCGGATCCCGCGTGGGTTACGCGCGTGCTCCAGAATATGCTCGCCACGCTCAACCCGAGAAAAGTTATGCTCGGCGTTCCGACATACGGCTACGAATATCAAGTTTCGTGGCAGGGTGGTGTGACAACCTATGAACGGGTGCGGAGCTTTACCTTTCAAGAGGCGATGGACCGCGCAGACGTCGTGGGTATTGCGCCGGTTCGCGACAATGCCGGTGAGCTAAGCTATGCCTATCAAACATCCACCTACGTCTCGGCGATTCCGGCAGTGCTCACTTCGTACGTGTCTTCAACGAAGCCGCAAGCGCTCGCACCGACGCCGCCCTTTATGGGAGGAAATGCCACGAACACCCTTTTCGTCTCATTTAGCGACGCGCAATCAGCATTGGATAAGATCAAGCTTGCAAAGAAATTCGGGCTCCGCGGCGTGATCTTCTTCAAGGCGGACGGGGAATTGGACCCCGCCATCTGGGGCGACCTGCAATAGCTCTTCATGTGTCATCGTCCCGGGAGCGGGACGACCCGTGCTTTCTCCTCTGTCGTCCCCGCCCCGTATCGGTGTACGGGGTAAACTCCAGCGGGGATCCAGGTTCGTCAACTTCCCTTATCAAAGCACGGGTTCTCGCCTCCGCGAGGATGACGTCCGCCATGGCGGACGTCATTTTTCCACAGGCTTGCTTTACTTGATTTTTCCTTATGGTACACTTCTCTTATACCAAAGGTCGCTCTGTTTACAGAGAATCATATGAAAATCAATAAGAAAAAAGAAAAGAAAGGGTTTACACTTATTGAACTTTTGATCGTGATTGCCATTATCGCAATCCTTTCGATCGTCGTGGTTTTGACCTTGAACCCTGCGGAAATGCTCCGCCGTTCGCGCGACTCAAATCGCGTCTCTGACTTGTCGGTCATCAGGACGGCGATCGGCCTCTATCTTGCTGATGTTTCGACGACGGCCATGGGAACCGCCGGAACTCCTTACCTACAGTATGTCGGGGCTTCTGCGCCGGCGACGTTCTATGAGTTTGCGACATCGTCAGGGAGCGAAGCTTCCACGACGACGGCGTATAGCATTACTTCGACGACGTCAACTTTGCAATGGTTTAACAGTCAGACGGCTGCGCCGATTATCTCGACGTCGCGTTCCGTGAATTCGACTTCTGGTTGGATACCGATTAACCTGTCGCTCATCAGCACGGGTGCGCCCATCGGCCAATGGCCGGCGGATCCTGCATGGGGCGTCGGAGCGCTCGCCGCCGGAAATTCAAACGCGGGCCACTTCTACTCTTACATTCCTGGATCATCAAACAACGCCTATAAGCTCGCGGCCAAGATGGAAAGTGTTCTGTATTCCAACAGTGGCAGCAGCGACCAGGAATCCACTGATGGCGGCGTGGATAACTTCATGTACGAACAGGGGACAAACCTGGCGCTCTAAGATAAGTCCGCTGGCATGGAAAAAACATCCGGAAGAAGGATGTTTTTTTCATATTTCGATTACATCCTTATGATATGATGATTCCATGGAAGAATATGTGACCCACGCCTTGGTGCTCATGAAAGAGCCATCGGGCGAGCGGGATAACCGGTATGCCTTTTTTACCGAACGGTTCGGCAAAATTTTTGCGAAGGCAAAGGGGTCCCGAAATATTACCTCCAAACTGGCGGGGCATCTGGAACCGGGGACCGTGGCAAAGGTCCGTTTTGTTGACAAGGGTTCCGCGCAGGTCGTGGACGCTTTGAAATTTTCACACGCCGATATTTCTCCCTGCGACCTCAGTTTATTGAACGACCTCCTGCCCGATCTTGAATCCGACAGCGAACTTTGGGCCGGCCTCATGCGGCCGCCGTTCTCATGGAACAATGTTCTCCGGATGCTCGGCTGGGATCCGCAGGGCGCGGCCTGTGCGCTGTGTCGTCGCACGGCAGATTGGTTTTTTATTCCGCGCCAGGAGTTCCTCTGCGAGAGATGCAGTTCAAAAATAGGGAAAAGCAAGGTATCATGTATAAGAGTGAATTCTCCGACTGTCATTCCGGCGACCTGTGGTGAACGTAACCGAACCAAGGCCGGAATCCAGGATATTACTCTTTAATAAAAGTACTGGATCCCCACATGCGCGGGGATGACGGGGAAGCAACTTTTTATGGAAGAATACAATCCGAACGCCCGCTGGGTGAGCCAGAAAAAGAAGGTTAACTATACGCCTCCGGAGCCGGCGTGTGCTCCCGGAACCGCAGGCGGGGGGCGTGGCCTGCCGCCCTTAGGACGCGCGCATGGATCAGGAATAAAGGCGTTTTTGATTATTTTTGGCGTGCTTGTTCTTCTCGCTCTCGCCTATGGCCTATGGTTTTTTGCCACGCGGCCGGTTCCCGCTCCTGCCGTCAATCTGGATTTTGCAGCGCCCGGCGAAGTGGCCGCCGGAGACCCTTTTATCCTCTCGATACTCTACGCGAACAGCTCTACCGTCGCGCTCCGGAACGTCTCCCTTACGGTTGCTTTACCGGACGGCGTTTTTTTCTCCGGCAAACCGCAAACTGAACGGATCGCAACCATTCCGCTCGACGACATCACCATGGGAAACTCTGGAAAGGAGGATTTCACCCTTCTCGTGGCGACAGGTACGGAGAGCGTCGTACAAGTCAGTTCCACGTTGTCCTATACGACCGACGCTTCACGCGGGAATCCGTTTGCGGCCTCGAACCGGGAAAGCATTGCCGTCAGCGGCACGCCGGCTATCAAATTCTCCATTCTAATGCCGACGAACGTTTTTGCGGGACAGAATTTTGCGACCGAGATTTCCTATGCGAACACCGCGGGCCATCCGATTGATGGCGCACGGATCGTGATGCAGTATCCCGCAGGATTTACCTTCACCGAGGCATCGCCGACGCCGGCATTCCCCGGCAATGTGGCGTGGAATCTCGGAACGCTCGCTCCCGGCGCGGGAGGCACGATCCTTATCACCGGAACCATGAGCGGCAAGGATAAAGCATTGTATTCAATGTCGGGGACTGCCGCAGAAAGCGTTGCGGGCACGTCCTACACGGTTGCCGCCGCCGCCGCTCCGCTTTCCATCACGGCGGCGCCGCTCACCGTGGGTGCCACCGTGAACAACGATCCGAACTATATTGCGAAACTCAACGATTTTTTGGATTACAAGATCACGTACACGAACATGTCGAACACGACGTTTCAAAATGTCGCGGTCACCGCGATGCTTACGGGCGTGATGTTCGATCCGAGCACCGCGCAGAGCGACGCCGCATTTGATTCCCGTTCCAATACGTTCACCTGGTACACCGCGAACACGCCGGCCTTGGCATCGGTCGCACCGGGCACATCAGGTTCTCTTGAACTTCGGATAAAAACAAAACCCTCGTTTCCCATAACGTCAGCCAAAGACAAAAACTTCACCCTTGGGATTCACCTCACCATAAATTCCGCGACCGTGCCCGCAGGAACTGTTGCGGCTTCTACCACGGCTTCGATGGACATTATGAATAAAGTCGGCGGGGTGGCCGCGATCGCGGCGGTGGGATACCGCTACGAACCGAATACGGCCATAAAAAATAGCGGCCCGTATCCGCCGAAAGTAAACCAAGAGACGAGCTATACGATCCACTGGCGCGTGACGGACTATGCAACAGATATTTCAAACACGGTTGTTTCCGCGTATCTCCAGTCCGGCACGACCTGCACCGGGAAGATGATAAGTTCCGCTCCGGCGCCAGTTTGCAATCCGGCGTCCGGAGAAATAACGTGGACCATTCCCTCGATCGCCGCCGGCACCGGGGTTTTGGGAGCCCCTCTTGAAGCCATTTTCCAGGTCAAGAATATTCCGGCGGTAAATCAGGTAGGGCAAACAGTAACGCTTCTCGGAAAGACATCGCTTACCACGGCCGACACCTTTACGGACAAACCGCTTTCGGCATCGGCGAATTCCGTTGGTACCGATATCCCGGAAGACAAGGCCGTCGTGGCGAGTAACCGGAACGTGCAGCCATAAAAGTCATTTCTGTCATTCCGGCCCCCGAGCCGGAATCCAGGAAATTGCAATTCTCTTTTAACTAAGTTTTAATCATTCATATGGCAGTGCAGAGAGAACCATTGATGGAAAAGATTGTGAGCTTATGCAAAAGGCGGGGATTCGTGTTTCCCGGATCGGAGATTTACGGAGGACTCGCGAATAGCTGGGACTACGGACCGCTCGGCGTTGAACTCAAGAACAATATCAAAGAGCTGTGGTGGAACCGATTTGTGCGCCGCCGCGACGACATCGTCGGCTTGGATGCCGCGATCATTATGAATCCGAAAGTGTGGGAAGCGAGCGGGCATACGGGCGCCGGGTTTTCCGATCCGCTCATTGAATGCAAACACTGCCATGAGCGCTTTCGGGCGGATCAGGTAAATGTCCGTGCGCCTTGCCCGCATTGCGGCAAGAAGGGGACATTCACCGAACCGCGCGAGTTCAATATCCTTATGAAAACGTTCTTGGGTGCGGTGGAGGGCGAAAAATCGGTCGTCTATTTGCGCGGTGAGACCGCCCAAGGCATGTTCGTCGATTTTAAAAATGTTTTGGACACGACGCGCCGGGCGTTGCCGTTCGGCATCGCTCAAATGGGAAAAGCGTTTCGGAACGAGATAACGCCGGGCAATTTCATTTTTCGAACGCGCGAATTCGAGCAAATGGAGATAGAATACTTCATTCCGGTTCCTGTACGCGGCGAGAACTGGCAGGATTATTTTGAGATGTGGCGCAAAGAAATGATTTCTTGGATAGAGAATGATTTGGGGATCCGCGCCAGCCGCATTCATGAACGGGAAGTGCTGGAGGGCGAACGGGCCCATTATTCGGCACGGACCATTGATTTTGAATATGATTTTCCTTTCGGCAGGAAGGAACTGTACGGATTGGCGTACCGCACCGATTTTGACTTGAAGAACCATTTTAAAGAAGCTCCGTATAAAGATGCGCAGACCGGAGAGGAATTTTGGCCCCACACCATAGAACCAACGTGGGGAGTCGACCGGTCCGTGCTCGCCGTGCTTTCCGATGCCTACGGCGAAGACGGCGACCGGGTCGTTTTGGAATTACCGCCGAAGCTCGCGCCCTATAAAGCGGCGGTATTTCCGCTCCTGCGCAATAAGGAAGAGCTCGTAAAAAAAGCGCGGGAAATTTACGAGAACCTCCGCAAAAAATTCATGGTGGCGTGGGACGACCGCGGGAATATCGGCAAGCGCTACTATGCGCAGGACGAGATCGGCACGCCGTATTGCATCACGGTGGATTTTGACACACTGGAAAAAGGGGACGTGACGGTCCGCAACCGCGATTCAGCGAAACAGGAAAGGATAAAAATCGAGGATCTGGAAAAATTTATTATGGAGAAACTGGAATAATATTTTTCCCGCTGATGAAGGCATGAAATTCATTATTACCGGAGGAAAACCGCTCCACGGGGAGATAACGCTTGCGGGCGCGAAAAACGCGGTCTCAAAGGTTATGGTGGCATCGCTTTTGACCGATGAGCCGTGCGTGATCAAAAATTTTCCCGCGATCGGCGAGACCGCGATTATCAAGGAACTGCTTACTACGATCGGCAGCAAAGTGGAGATCTTTGGTTCCAAAGCATTGATCCATACGCCGAAGGTAAAAAGTAGCCGCGTCGTGCAGCTTACACGGAGGAACCGCATTCCGATTCTTGCTATCGGGCCGCTCCTTGCGCGTGCGGGCGAGGCAGAGGTCCCGGTCTTGGGCGGCGACCAGATCGGCGCCCGGCCGGTGGACATCCACCTCGAAGCACTTGCGAAGCTTGGGGCACAGCTCAAGATTACGAAGAATAGTTATCATGCGTGGGCGAAAAAGGGTTTGCACGGCGCGAACATTGAATTTAGGTTTCCGAGCGTTGGCGCTACCGAAAACGCCATCCTTGCAGCCGTCTTGGCGCGCGGGAAAACGGTTATCAAGAATGCCGCGTCGGAACCGGAGATCATCGATCTCATCAAAATGCTCCAAAATATGGGTGCGATCATTGAGCTCTCGCCCCCACGCACCATTACGATCGAAGGCGTGAAAAAATTACGCGGCGTGACCCATCGCATTCTGCCAGACCGCAACGAAGCGGTTTCATTCGCCTGTCTTGCGATCGCGACACGGGGGAAAATTTTGGTAAAAGGCGCGATTCAGGATCATATGCTCACGTTTTTGAACGTCGTGCGCCGGATGGGTGCGGAATATAAAGTGGGGGATGAGGGGATAACCTTTTGGCTGCCGAACGGAAAATTAAATCCGGTATTCGTCACAACCGACGTACATCCTGGTTTTATGACGGACTGGCAGCAACCCTTGGCGGTTTGCATGACGCAGGCCGATGGCGTGTCGAGCATTCATGAAACCATCTACGAAGACAGATTTGGCTATGCGCATGATCTGAACGAAATGGGCGCGAAAATCCACGTGGTGCCGGATTGCCCGGAGGAAGAAAAGTGCCGCTATACCGGACGTGGCTTTTATCACTATGCGGTGATCGAAGGGCCGACCAAGCTCCACGCGACCAATTTAATGACGCGCGATCTCCGGTCAGGCATGCTTGATGTTATCGCGGCCCTCGTGGCCGGAGGCCGTTCGGAGATCGAAGGCGTAGACGAAATTGACCGAGGATACGAACACATTGACGAACGTCTGCGGGCCCTCGGCGCCGATATTGAACGGGTGAAATAGGATCAATCTCTCCTTTCGAGCGCCGAACCCAATGTCTCGTCATCTGCGAATTCGATCTCGCCGCGCCGACCTGTCGGCGACGAAAACCCCGCGTTGGAAGGCCGTGGGAAACCGTGGGTGTCCCAAACGGGGGTCGGGGTTTTCGTTAAGGCGAGATGTGTGGCCATCGCAAGAATCATGATCTACGGTCCAAGGCCGAACCCAATGTCTCGTCATCTGCGAATTCTATCTCGCCGCCCGTGGGCAGCCCGCGGCCGAGCCGGCTTATTTTTTCCGTGAATGGTGCGAGTTCTTTCATGAGGAGGGTAACTTGAAAATCGCCGAGGGAACTGGGATTGAATGCGAAAATAATCTCGCGCGCCTTGCCGCCGAGCTCTTTCTCAATATATTTTTTTAAACTTTCCAAGCGCGATTTTTGTCCGTGTTCGAGCAATCCGGTTTTTGGAATCCTACCCGTCACAAAATAGCGGCCGGTGAATTTTTTAGTATTTTCCAGGGAAATAAGGTCAGTTTCTTTTTCGACGATCATAATGGCACTCTGGTTACGATTCTGGTTCGCGCAAATATCACAGAGATCGCCATGGTTCTGGTGCGGAAAAAAACAGCGTTTGCAGAGCTTGAGCTTGCGGAGGTTGTTGATGTTAACGGCGAGTTTGTGGACATCCTCCGTTTTTTCGCCGATGAGATAAAACGCCAGGCGGATTGCCTGCCGCGGCCCAATGGATGGCAGATTCGACAGCTCGTCGGCAACCTTTTGGATCGGTTCAGGAAGCTTCATTATGTGATCTCTTTTTAACATAGTACCACAGATTTAGTGATTTTTCGGAGCTTTCCCCGAAAAGCGCCCGATCGCTTTATCGACGACCGTCAATAAAACGATCGAATATCGCTTTATCGACGATCGTCGATAAAGCGAGAATTATTCGCTTTTTAAACGACCGTTTTTAAAGCGATCGGGGATTGGATAGGTGCTGCAGGATTGATTTATAATAAGGTCATGATTCAGCGGGGCATCGCTTCTTTCGGGCTTGATTACGGCCGTTGTCCGCCGTGGCTTTTCCTGCGTATGGTGAAACTGGGGCGCGAAATGGTGGAAGTGCTTGTCGCGGAATATGGGCCGGACGAATTCATAAAACGGATCGCTGACCCGGTTTGGTTTCAATCCTTGGGCACGGTGCTTGCGTTTGATTGGAACGCGTCGGGCCTCACGACCATCCTCACGGCGGCCTTGAAGGAAGCGATCCGTGGGCAAGAAAAGGACCTCGGTATTTTTATTTGTGGTGGCAAGGGAAAAACCTCGCGCAAAACGCCGGACGAGATCCAGGGATGGGGCGAGCGACTCGCTCTGCCCGCCACGCAGGCCCGGAACCTTGTCTATAATTCCAAAATGAGCGCGAAAGTGGATAGCGCCCTCGTGCAGGACGGATTCCAACTCTATCACCACAGTTTTTTCTTTTCCCTTCATCATAATTCGCCGCAGAGAGAAAGCATCGGCAGTTGGGCGGTTGTCCAGCAGGGTATGAATGTGGAAAAGGGCGCGGCGCGGCGATACCACTGGTTCTCGGAGGACATCAAGGACCTTATTGAAGAACCGCATTCCGGCATCTCGTCGCAGGCCATCATGAAAACGGTGCTTGATATGACATCGCGCCGGAGCGGCAAAACGCGCGAGCTCTCTACTGAACTCGTGCAAGCCGGCTACGCGCCGCTCATGAAGGACATCAACTTGCTCCGTAAATATTCAACGCCCGTGTCGCAGGTGGCAAAACTGGGAGCGAATGGTGGCCCAGAGATCACGCTTATGAATCTTGAAACTAAAGAATTTAAATATCACCCGGTTGTCTATGAAAATTTTTCGAAGAGCAAATATCTGGAGAAGGTGCTCACAGCAGTTACGGAACAGAAACCAAAAACATATGAAGAGCTCGTTGCCCTGAAAGGTGTTGGGCCAAAAACCGTGCGGGCGCTGGCCTTGGTGGGAGAGGTGATCTATGGCGCGGCGCCATCCTATGAAGATCCGGCACGCTACAGTTTCGCGCATGGCGGGAAAGATGCAACGCCGTATCCGGTGGACCGCACGACCTATGACCAGACGATTGCAATGCTTTCAAACGCCATCCGGAAAACGCATTTGTCGCTGGACGAGAAACAAAAAGCGATAGGAAGGTTAAAGAAGTGAGCTTACGGTTTCGTTTGTGCTATAATAAAAACATATGGACACGCTCATCCACGCCGATATCTTTTTTTTCGTAACGACGATTGCGGTCGTCGTCGTCACGATCGCGCTTACGGTACTCATTGTGTATCTCGTAAAAGTGTTCAGGAATGTGCGGAGGATCACCGATGTGGTGCGTGAGGAAACCATTCTCCTGCGGCGGGATATTGGAGACTTGCGAAACGAGATCCGCGCGCGGGGAACGCGCGCAACCGGAGCGTTTGATTGGATCGAGCGTTTCTTCGGAGGAAATAAGAAATCAAGGTCGAGAAAGAAATCTAAATAAAAAATTATGGCGACGAAAAAAAGAGCAGCGGAACGGCGCATGAAGGCGATAAAAATGGGTGCCGGCATTGCGGCAGGTATCGCGGGAGCTCTCGCGGGCGGATACCTTCTCTATACACGAACTAAACCTCAACAGAGGAAAGCGAAGGTGTGGGTTATGAAAGCGCGGAAGGCTGCGGGCTTTGAAGCCAAAAAGCTTGCGCGTATCGGCGAAAAGGAATACCAGCGGATCATTGAGAAAGCGATGAAGCACTACGGCGCAATGCACAAGATCGGTGGCGCAGAGGTTGTGGCGGCGATCCGGGACGCGAAAGCCGAATGGAGACATATTGAACGGCAGGCTAAAAAAGTTGCGAAGCCAGTTCGAAAACGGCCGGCGAAAAAAGCGAAGAAAACAAGAAGGGCCGTCCGTCGGAAGAGATAAGCCGTACAAGACTTATTCTACCAAATAAGACGCATAGGTCATACGCGTTTTATTTGTTTGCATAAAAAAATAAGTGGAGGTTTCTTTTCCTGAAGATTGTTGTCTATTACAAAAGAGATACCCGTCCGGCGGGACCGTGAGTTTAAGTCACACGGGACAGGTATCTCTTTTGCATCTCATCTTAAATAAGCGCAGGATTTCTTTTCTGGAAGATTTTCATCTTGCGAATAGGGCAGGCGGTATTTTGTGGGACCTGAACCCCAAAAACCACAAAGAGGGCAGATAGCATTCTGCGGGACTGTGAGTTCAAGTCCCGCAGAATGCTATCTGCCCTCTTTGAACTCACGGTCCCGCAAAATACCGCCTGCCCTATTCGCAATCTTATCTTTCAGAAAACCGGAAAACCGGAGCTATTCATAGCGGAGCGCTTCAATAGGACTCTTTTTTGCAGCTTCGCGAGCGGGATAGATACCGAAGATAAGTCCGATACCGGATGACACACCGAGGCCGAGGAGGACAGCACTCAAGGGCAAAATGAATTGCCAGTTGAGGCCGAACACCTTGCTCAAAACGAAAGCTACAGCAAAGGAAATAGACCCTCCGAGGAGAATGCCGATGACGCCGCCGATGCCGGTAAGAATGACCGCTTCAAGGAGAAATTGGGAAAGGATATCGTTTTGCGTCGCGCCGAGCGCTTTGCGGAGGCCGATCTCACGGGTCCGTTCCGTGACGGAAACGAGCATGATGTTCATAATGCCGATCCCGCCCACGACGAGCGAGACCGCCGCGACTGCCGCGAGAAAAAGCGTGAGAACATTCAAAATAGTGCTCACGGTCTGCATCGCGCTTGCCTGGGTTTGCACAAAAAAATCATCTTTCGCAGGATCGGTGATGTTGTGGTCGTTGCGCAGGGTTGCTGTGACATCGGATACGGTTTCATCAACGGTGCTATTACTGTCCGCCTCAACCACCATGCGGTTGAAATATTTTATGCCGAAGAGGTAGGTTTGCGCCGTGGTGTAGGGCATGAGGACCGCTTCGTCAAAGTTCAGGAAAGAAAGCTGTCCGGTGCTCGCGAGGACGCCGATCACGCGAAAGGTATGGTTCTTGATGCGTACCTTTTCGCCGATTGCGGAACTGCCGTCGAAGAGTTTATCTTCCACTTTTTTGCCGATGACGACGATATTGGCGAGGCTTGCGACGTCATCCGCGCTGAAACTTTCGCCCTCCGCTGCGGTCACGTCATAAATGTCCGTGAACTGTTCCGTGGTGCCGAGGATGGTGGCCTGATAGGTGTTCGTCTGCCATGTGATGGCGTCGCTCCCGAAGACGATGGGCATAACGAGCGAAGCGTGCGGCACATTGCTTTTGTTTCGGAGCGCCGTAAGGTCAGTATCCTTGAGCGAATCGGTAAATGTGGCGAGGAAATCAGTGGGGCTTGTCGGTTCGCGTCCGGGAACGATCGCGATCGTGCGCGAACCGATGCTTTGGATCTGGCCAAGAATGAGCCCCTGCGCGCCCTGTCCCAAGGACATCACGATGATGATGGCGGTGATGCCGATCACAATGCCCAAGATCGTGAGGAACGAGCGCGAACGATTGGTCGCAAGGCCGGCCACGGCGGTTTTGGCAAGTTGGCGGATTTTCATGCTATTTTTCAAACTCGTCGGTCGCGCGGCGGCGATTCGTTACCTTCCGTTCATTATCAATACGGCCGTCCAGAATCGTGAGGATCCGCTCGGCATGTTCCGCCGTGTGCGTTTCATGCGTGATAAGAATGATGGTGTGGCCTTGCTTTTCGTTGAGCCGTTGGATCGTCTGCATGACCGCCTGGCCCGATTTTGAATCAAGGTTGCCGGTCGGTTCATCCGCGAAGATCACCTGCGGCGAGAGAACGAGCGCGCGCGCAATCGCGACGCGCTGGCGCTCGCCGCCGGAAAGCTGATATGCCTCGTGATTCGTCCGATATTCGAGCCCCACTTCTTGGACAGCCCTTTCTGCCATTCTATGCCACTCTGATTCCGGGAAGTCGGAATAGAGCAGCGGGAGTTTCACGTTCTCGAGCACGGTCGCGCGCGGAAGCAGGTTGAAGGCTTGGAAAACAAACCCCATTTTGCGATTTCGGATATGCGCGAGCTCGTTTTCGGAATACGCGGACATTTCTTTCCCGTCAAAAAAATAGGTGCCGCTCGTATAGCGGTCGAGGAAGCCGAGAATATGAAGGAGCGTGGATTTGCCGGACCCGGAAGGTCCCATGATCGCCACAAATTCGCCGCTTTTCACCGAAAGCGAGACATCTTCCACCGCCACGGTTTCGCTGCCGTCGTCGCCGTATACCTTGCGGAGTGATGTTGCCTCAATGAGCGCTGACATTGTGGAAAATACTTTTTTACTGATTGGTTCGGGCAATTTGGTCTTCCAGGGAGAGTCCGCCGGTAATTTCAATATTGCCATTCGTGTCCCTTATGCCGACCGTCACCGTGCGCGTTTCGAGCGGTTCTTTTGCGCCATGATAGAGCTGGACGGTTCGCGTGCCGAGGGCATCGGTGGTAACCGCGCGCTGAGGAACGTAGAGCACATTTGTTTGGACGGCGGTTGTGATATCAATGTTCGCCGTCATGCCGGTTTTCGTGCCGGGGTCTAGGTTGTCGAATTTAAATGCGGTCTTGTAGGTCGGTACGCCCTCAATGAGCGTTTCTCCGGGGTTAATGTAGATTACTTTTCCGGAGAACGTTTTTCCCTGGAAGGCATCGAGGGTCATGGACGCCGGATCGCCCACCTGCACCTTGCCGATGTCCGCCTCCGCGATATTGGCATCGATCTCAAGGCCATGGTCGGCAAGGAGGGAGACGATCGGAATTCCGGGCGGGGCAATTTCGCCAACCTTTGCGTTCTCTATCGTGACCATGCCGCCCTCGGGCGCCACGAGAGATGACTGATTTATTTTTACCCGGATCGATTGGACGTTCGCCTTTGCTTGTTCCACCTGCGCAGCTTGCGCATCAATATCTTCCTGCGTCGCGCCGGCGAGCGTAAGGGCAAATGCGGCTTGGGCTTGCGCGACCGAGGCCTTCTCTGAAGCGATGTTTTGCACGAGAGCGTTCACGTTTCCGATGGAGGAGTTCACTTCGTTCATGCCGGTGGTAACATCGGTTTTATAGGCAGTCGCCGTTGCGGGAGCGATGTTCGTGGTATTCACGATCGCGTTCAGGGCGGTCACGAGCAGCGTTTTTGCAACCGCAAGATGAGCAAGCGCGTTCTGAAGCAACGTATCGAGAGTGGACGAGGAAGTTGCTCCGGTAATATTCTGTTCTTCAAGCTGCCACTCGTTCAGTTCGACGCTCGCCTTCACTCGCTCAAAGACGATATTGTTCAGGATCTGCGAGTCACCGATCATAAAGGTGAGCTGGGGATTGCTGGTTTCGGCGTTCGTGAAAAACTGGCTTAATTGGTTGCGGACGGCGTCGTTCGCGTTGGTATACGCGCTCGCAATCGTGTTCGGAACGCTCGTATAAGAGTTTTGGAGGTTTTGAGCCGCGCTCTCAAGGGCAGTTTTTGAGACGGCGATATTTTCGGGCGTAGGACCTGCGTGGAGTTTTTTGAGCGTCGCAGTTTGCGCGTCCACGTTCGCTTGGGCCTCCGCGAGCTGGGCTTCGAGGTCTTGCGTATCCAAGCGTGCAATGACATCGCCCGCCGCCACGTGGTCACCCTCTTGCTTGTATACTGCGGCGATGATGCCGCCATTTTCAAAAGCGAGATTGGTATCATGGGTCGAGGTGACATTTCCGGTAACGCTTACGATTTCCGTAAGGTTTCCGCGTTCTACGGTGAAAAGTTGGTAGGTCGGGGCATGGGGGCGGCTTACGGCAAACCAAACAATGAGAACAAGCACGATCCCCGCAACTACCATACCTTTCTTTGTTTTGAAAAAACCAAGGATTATTTTGAACATGGTCTTTTATTTTTTGGTTTTTTGGATTGATTTTCTCACCGAAGCGAGATGTTTTGTAAGGTGAGCGGCGAGCTTCTCAAAATGAGACGCTTTCATAAGAACGAGCGTGTCCTTGTGGGGGTTTAACACAATAAGTTTCTCGCCCTTTGCTAATTTGAGTGCGGCGCGGGCTTCCGCCGGAATGACCACCTGGCCTTTCTCGCCGAGCGTAGTTATCCCCAGAAACTTCCGGTAGCTTGTCTTGTCCATATCTGGTACTATATCATGGTACGCAACATCCAACAAGTAGGAAAAGTAGGAAAAGATGAGCTACTAGCGATTAGCCATGAGCGACCAGCGAAATCCAGCACTCATCAACCGACAATTAATTCTTCCGTTGCCACTTTATAACTGCCAATTGCAAGGTTCTAATCGCTCACGAACATGTCTTCCATCATCGAAGTTAAAAACCTCACCAAGTCGTTCGACGGCCTTACGGCCGTGGACAGCATTTCTTTTGATGTCGCGAAGGGAGAGATTTTTGCATTTCTTGGCCCGAACGGAGCCGGAAAGACAACGACCATTAAGATGCTGACCACGCTTCTCGCGCCCACTGCCGGAGAGATTTTGCTTGACGGGAAAAATCCGGTACACGACCAAAGCGGTGCCCGAAGGTCGTTCGGCATCGTGTTCCAGGATCCGAGCCTGGACGATGAGCTCACGGCGCTCGAGAACATGGAGTTTCACGCGGTGCTCTACAAAGTACCGAAAGATATTCGGCGGCCGCGCATTGAAGAGCTTTTGAATTTTGTGGAGCTTTGGGATAGGCGGAACGATCTGGTCAAGGAATTTTCCGGCGGCATGAAACGTCGGCTTGAGATTGCCCGGGGACTGCTGCATCATCCCAAAATATTGTTCCTGGATGAGCCAACGACCGGGCTTGATCCGCAGACGCGCAATCACGTGTGGAGCTACATTAAGAACCTGAACGAAAAGGAGCAGATCACGGTCTTTTTTACGACACATTATATAGAAGAGGCTGATCGTTCAGCTTCGCGCGTCGCAATCATGGACCACGGGAAGATCGTCGCGCGGGGAACGCCGGACGAGCTCAAGAAACAGACCGGTATGAATCTTCTGGAAGACGCGTTCATCAAACTTACGGGATATGACCTCCGGAAAGAGTCGGCCGGAGCCGCGGAACACATGCGCACGCACGCGAAGGTTTGGGGACGAAGATAATCATGTCGGCCATTTATATTCTTTGGCTTCGCCAGTTAAAAAGATATTTCCGTTCGAAGGCGCGGATGATTGGCTCAATCGGCCAGCCGATTCTGTTTTTGGTCGCGCTTGGTTTCGGGTTCGGCCCGATTTTCGAGAAAGCGGGTGGCGGAAATTACATCCAGTTCCTCGCACCGGGCGTGATCGCGATGGGTATTCTCTTCACCGCGATGTTTATGGGTATCGAGATCATCTGGGATAAACAGTTTGGATTTTTGAAAGAAACGCTTGTAGCGCCGATCTCGCGCATGACGATCATGCTCGGTCGGACCTTGGGCGGCGCGACCGTCGCCTTGGCGCAAGGCGTTTTGGTTTTTCTCATCGCGTGGGCGATCGGATTTCGTCCGAGCTTCGCCTTAATCGGCGTCGCATTCATTTTCATGATTTTGATCGCGATGCTTTTTACAGCCATCGGAACCGCAATCGCGTCGGTTGTGGATGACATGCAGGGCTTTCCGCTCATCATGAATTTTCTCGTTATGCCGCTCTTCTTTCTGTCGGGTGCGCTTTTTCCACTTGCCGGGCTTCCGAACGCCATTGAGGTCATCGCCCGCATCGATCCTCTGTCCTACGGCATTGACGGCCTCCGCGGCGCTCTCGTCCCCGGCACGCTCCATTTTGGCTTTTGGTTCGACTTCGGCATTCTGGGGGTCATCACCCTCATTGTACTTGCCACCGGTGCATACCTGTTTTCGAAGATTGAAATTTAGGGCGAATCTTTTTAACAAGCGGAGGGTTTCTTTTCTCGCCTGGCTCTCGCTCCGGCGAAGCGGGCCGGAAGATTATTTGTCTCTTGTAAAGGAGATGCCTGTTTCCCGAGACCGTGAGTTTAAATCCCGGAGAACGTGCATCTTCTTCGCATCTTATCTTCCGGCCCGCGCTATGCCGAAACTTCGGCGAGGCGAGGAAACGGGGAAACCGGAGCCATTGCGGTTCTTACAAAACTCTGTTATAATAGGCGCAGCGTTTGCCAGGGTCCCGACCCAGGTCC
>CAZADL010000009.1:0-1698 GCA_964483915.1 uncultured Candidatus Saccharibacteria bacterium
CTTGTCTCGCTGGAACAGGCCTATCTATGGATATGGTTTTCGAACAGCGCCAGTCATAAATTGGCCCGTAAAATGGGCTTTATTTAGAGGTATGATATAAATCTATCCGGCAAATCTATGCTTCTGTCTTGTACGCAACTTCCAAAATATATCCATCTAAATCTTTAAAGACCAACATATAACTGCCACCGGCGTGAATAACCTCTGGCCCATGGAGAATACGCGATGCCACATCAGGAATTTGGGCGATCGCATCTACCACCATTTTTTCTTTAGCTTGAAAGCAGATATGCCTTGGACCGGCAACGCCATGGTTAGCCGACAGATTTTTCATTTCAACAAAATAAATCTTCGTCCCCTCTTTTGAAAATCCGTTTTCGTCGACATGATCCCATTCCAAAACGCGGAATAGCTCTTTGTAAAATTCCAAAGATTTCTTAAGATCGGATACCCAAAATTCTATGTGTCTTATTGGATTCATGATTGTTCTAAAATTTGAGAAATTTTACTCCTCGGAATCTTCCGCACTTTCACGGTATCCATTTTTAAAATCTGCGCTTTCATCAAGCGATGCAAGCCGTCGAGGATGAGCCACCTGCCTTTATTTTCCATAATGTCGATCGGGTATTTCAGATCGCAGGCCATGGTGCGGTCGTATTCCTTCTGGTGGGCTTCAGGGTGCCTGATAATCTCCCACGAGGCGAGATTATACTTGCCGCCGTCGTGCCAATGGAATGGCACATCAAAATGCCACGTTAATTCTTTAATGGGCATATCCCCCACCGGGACATCGAGCGCCCAAACTTTTTCTTCTTTCCACGGAAACTCAAATCCAACTTCTTTTATTATCTCCGGAAAATCCTTATCCCAGTTTTCGATTCTAACAAAGTGGAGAATTTTCACGACCGTATCCGAACCGACATCATGGCCCGGATAGTATTCTCGGTATTTGGCATACATTTCATCGTCGCTCGAAAATCGTTCATGCCCTTCCCAATCTTTATCGTTCAAATCCTTGATCGGCTTTTCATCCACTTCCGCAATGACGGCCCGGCCGAACGCTTCGCGCGTTTCCCAATTCATCAACTCAATTACGTCACCAACCTGCAAATCCTTATCATCAAAAAGTCGCCACGTCGTGGTCTTTTTACCTTCGAGAATGAGCTTCGCCAACGCCGGTCTAAATTTTATTGTTTTCATAGCTTTATCTTACCAACAATATCCTCCGCGTTCTTATAAAGAATTATCTCCTTGGCAATTCCACGCAGGGTGCTCGAAATGTCAGAACCCTCTTTGGCTATCACAATAATCGGCTTACGCTTGGCATACGCATATCCAGCTTCAATGCCCAATCCCACGCCTTTTTCCGAAAATTCAATAACGAGAAAATCAGCCGAATCCATTTCCTTGAATGTTTCCGTCATGAGATCTTCCGGAGAAAATTTCTTTTCTCCCCATTTCTCATAATCGCGAGCCATGACGCTGATCTCGATACCATCCCCTTCCAAAACGCTCGAAATATTCTCGATCAAACCTCGATTCGAAAAATCCTCTTTAAATTTTATCGCAAGATATGCTTTCATGATTTTTGCTTGTCGTTATACTCCAATAACTTTTCGGCTGGCGAAATGCCACCAAGAACTTTGTGCGGAAAATAATTCCATGCATCGCTCACCAATTCAAGCACATTGTCCAATT
>CAZADL010000009.1:1798-24395 GCA_964483915.1 uncultured Candidatus Saccharibacteria bacterium
TTGTGCGGAAAATAATTCCATGCATCGCTCACCAATTCAAGCACATTGTCCAATTCCGACGCATCGCCACCCCGATCAAACATCGCCACAACTTTCATCATATCGTCGCTATCCTCCTCGTTATAAATAGCATCCAGCACGTGCGCCAACCCAAAATCGCTTTCTGTTTCCCTGAGCATGTTCACGATTTCCCGCTCAAGTTCCTTGCGCCGGACAAAGATTTCCCGCTTCGATTCAACCGTACCTGATTTTGACGGAAAAAATTGCCGACTCCATATCTCATTCGCTTCTTTCGGCGTGATTCTGCCCTTCTCCTTTCTAAATTGTTTCTTTGCCGCTTCGTCCATTTCTATTGAAAAAGTATCCGCGCCGATCAATTCATAATGATCGCCGACATTCGCAATACGGCCGAAGAAAACATCTCCGTTTTTTATCTGATGAGTCATGGTTTTCTCGTTCACAAACCATTCCATGCCCGTTTGCAAATCACGCACGCCAAGGCCTTTGTCCCGTTTTATTTCAATAACCTCAAAAACGCCGAATTTGTTGTCAAGCAAACCTCGATAGAGCGCCATCTCTTCATCTCTCAGCCGCAAAGGATTATATAAAACAAAATACTCAAACGCCGTTTTACCGTTCGTCATCTTAAAATCGTAAAGAAACCACTCATTAAAAAACCTCTCTCCTTTTTCATCAACCATATCGAGCGATCCGCCCCGATCCAAATCCGGCCGGTCGAAAAACTCCCGCAAGGCGCGCATCACCTCTTTCTTATATTCCGGCGAGGTGAAGAAATATTCATAAATCCTGACGATCGATCCTTTGGGCAGCATGGTGATTACAAAGTTTTAATCTTTTTCAGTATCTCCTCGACATTCCCGTTATACACCGGGAGAAAGTGCGACTTGGCGCCGCCGAGCTTGGCCCACAATTCGCCGATCTCGGTTTTATATGCCGTGTCTTCGTTGCTTACCCTGTCTTCGCCTTTCCATTCGAGCGCAATGATCGCGCCCCTCTTCGTGACCGCGACAAAGTCGGGATAAAATTTCCCGCGCTTCCAGCCCTGGATGTAGAAAGGGTCGTCGTGGCGCGTAAGGTCTTCCGATTCGCGGCCGACCACTTTGCCGAGCCACTGCTTGATTTTCGGCGAGTTGACTTTGTCGTTATAGACCCAGCTCTCATTGCCGGTGTTATATGGCGGATCAATGTAAATGCATTTAACCTGCCCGGTATAGTACGGCATGAGCGCTTTCAATGCTTCCAGATTATCGCCGTGGATGATCAGGTTTTGGGAATGCTCGCCCACCGATGCCGTCTTCACCTTTTTGAGCAGCTTAAAAGGCACTTCCTTATCGTGGTTCGCAACTGCTTCTTTTCCGATCCAATTTAGTGACGGCATAATATTATTTTAAAACTTCCTCATAATTTTCTTCCTCGCCGATAATTCGGACATAAAATTCGCATCCGTCGACAGCAATGGCGCCGCACTTGCAGTCGGTCATTATTTTCTGCGTATCGCCAAAAATCTCATCGCCGCATTTCTTGCATTTGACGTAGATCTTCTTTTCTTTTTTCTTGGCGATTTCCTTTGGCATAAATTTAAACTTTTCTATCGAGAAGCCACTTCCAAAGCGGCTTGAACTGAATAGTTTTTCCGTCCTTTTTAACTTCCCGTTCCTCGTTCCATGTGAGTACGGTCAAAGTGTCTACTTTTAATTCGTCGCTGGCCTCGAGGAGCGTTTTCGCTTCCCGGTTCTCCACTGATTGGTTTATGGACTCATAGCAAACTTGAACAAGCTCCAGAATCTCTATTCCCTTTTTTACGACAAAATCTATTTCTCTATCATTGCGAGTTTTGTAATAAAACAACCCACGGTTCGGTTGATTCCCTCTCTTGACTAATTCCATAAACACAAGGTTCTCCATGAGCTTGCCTTTATCCGGAGAATGCTGAATCGCTTTCGCGCTCACAAAACCGTTATCAACCACGTAAACCTTACGAGGTGATTTTATGCGCTGCGCCGATTTTGGAGAATACCGCTCGAGCGAAAATACGAGATACGCCTCTTCAAGATATTTTATGTATTTATCTATCGTGGTTGTGCTTTTTAAATTCAAAGCCTCCTGTAATTTGCGTATGGTATAGAGGTTCGCAAAATTGTTTACCAGATGCGCTCCGAGGTTGGACACCTGCGTTGAAAACTTTACCCGATGCCTTTTTATCACATCTTTAAAAAGCAATGCGTCAAAAAGAACGCCGAGGTAGTCCTTCGGATCAACGTTGTTGACCACCACTTCCGGAAACCCACCGTTTGTTAAATAGTTTTCCATCAAATTCAGCAACTCTCCACGGTTTTGCGGCAAAGCGCCATACTCTGGATGAATCTCGAATTTTTTGGCTTTGAGGAATTCATTGAAATCGAACGGCAGTATTTCTATCGGCATATGTCTGCCGGTGAGATGTGTCGCCAATTCTTTTGATAGAAGTTGGGCGTTTGATCCGGTAAGCACGAGATTGTATCCTTCGCGATGCAATCTGTTTGCAAAAAGCTCCCAATTCGGAAGATTTTGTATTTCGTCAAAGAATACCGTCTTGAGTGGACCGTATGCGGCGTGCAATTCTCTCATGAGCTCATCCGTGACTATGCCACCCGCGCCTCCGAGGACTTCATCATCGAAGTTGAAATACATAAACGGCCGACCCTTGAGGAGCATGAACGAAAAAACCGATTTGCCAGATCGCCTTGGCCCCAAGATCACTTTTATCAAGCTGGAATCCAGCCATTTTTTGGCAAATGGTTCTTGGGTTCGATCCACATACTGAAGCGACAAGAAATCTTCCTTTTGCAGCTTTTGATTGGAAACTATGTCTTTTATCTTATTTTGCATATTGTTTTGGTTGTAGTGGTCAAAATATGCCCTTTTTGACCACTACAGATAGTATACTGGTCAAAATGGAGAAATGCAACAACCACGGTGGATGGGGGTGCATTTTCCTCATCATCGCGTGCCGAGAACGTCGACCAAGCGCAGAATGTTCAAAAAATTGAGAAAGGCACGATCCGATGCAACTCTGGCGTCTTACTTGGGATTGCTCGGACACGGAGATACTCACAAACTCCGAGAAAATATCAAAGAGGAGTTTCCTCCCGAGAATTGATGGTCATATTTGCTTAACTTTCCAAAAGTTAAGCAAATTGCACCATTCTTTCAAAAATCGTTTACGTTCGTTTCGGCTCGCCAATCGGTGCAAATCTCTTGCTCCAGTCGAACCGCTCGCCCCCGGGGCAAACAAATGGCAAGAACGGGTAACGCAAAACCGTCTCGCGGGCGGTCTTGGTTCAAATCGTCGCAACCGACATTGCAACCATATCTATACCCGCTCCACGTATTCTCCGGTTTGCGTATTGATGCGGATCGTCTCGCCCTCATTCACAAAAAGCGGGACATTCACTTTCGCGCCGCCCTCGATCGTCACCTGTTTTGTGCCCCCTTGCGCCGTATTGCCGCGGACCACCGGAGGCGCTTCGATAACCTTGAATTCCATTTTGATCGGAATGTCCACCTTGATCACCTTGTCGTTAAAAACCATCGTGGCCACTTTCGTGTTCGGTTTTAGAAACTTTCCCTGGTCGCCGAGCAGTTCTTCTCCGAGCTCAAAACGGTTCCTGGGATTACCCTCGTCATGAAACCAGTATTGCCCCTTGCTCTCGTAAATAAATATTGCGTTTTTCCGCTCGATCTCCGCTTCCTCAAAAAAATCACTGGCCTGGAAGTTGCGATCGAGGATCTTTCCCGTGATAAGATTGCGTATCTTCGTTTGCACGACGGCTTTCCGCTGCTGCATCCGTAAAAAATGGGTCTCTAAAACTTCATAGGGCGCGCCGTCCATGATGAAAAGAATTCCTTTGGTGAGGTCGGTGTAAGCGAGAGACATAATAGCAAGCATCCTGAATCCTATCGACAACGGAAATGATAAGCCAAAAACCGCCGGATTGCAATCGGCGGTTTTTGGTTTATATCGTTTGCTCATCGGCCGCCTCAAGCGGGCCGGTCGGGTCGCGGCGAGCGCATGCCTCCTTCCGGTTCTTCTATCTTCAGGTTCATGCGAGCGTTGTTTTTTATGCCAACGATCCTCAAGAGCGATCTAATGGATTTCGCGGTCGCGCCCTGGCGGCCAACCACCTGTCCCATGTCCATCGCGTTCACATGGAGCGAGAGCAAAACGCCCATCTCGTCAACCTTGCGGTCAACTTTCACGTCTTCGGGATGATCAACCAACGATTTCACGAGGTATTCGAGAAATTCCTGATCTGCCGTCGGTGAATTTGCCATTTCAGTATTTCAGCATTCTGCGTTTCTTTCGAACGTCGACCTTTGCTTGTCCAATAGGAACAAGATTTTCTCTTGGGGTCATTATTCACGATCATCCAGCCTGCGTCAAGGGATAGGTTTTATCGAGGTTTATCGAGGTTTTATCGAGATCGAACCTCGATAAAATCCTTCGCAGGGCTCGGTAGGGTTATTTTTTTAAAATCTCCCGGAAAACCTCGGGCGAGAGCTCCACACGGGCCATGCTCTGGAGCCGCTCTTTGCCGCGCTGCTGTTTTTTCCACAACTTCATCTTCCGCGTGCGGTCGCCGCCGTTCTTTCCGAAATTGCCGAGTTCTTTTTTCATGGCGGGAATCGTTTCGCGCGCAATGATGCGCCCCAACGAACGCGCCTGGATCGCCTGCGAGAATTGCTCCTTCGGCAAAAGCTCTTTCAGCCGCTCCACGGTTTTCCGCCCTTCATAGTCAAGATCCTTTTGGGGCACGATGCGCGTCAAGGCCGGCACCACTTCATTCACAACGAGTATTTCCAATTTTTCAACTTCCGACTCTCGTTCTCCGGATAATTCATATGTGAAGGAGGCGTATCCTTGCGAAACCGATTTCAAGCGATCGTCAAAATCCCGGATGAGTTCGCGGAGAGGCATGAGAGCCTCGATTAAAAGATTCTCCCCGATCGTTTTCAGGTGTGCGATCTCAATATCAAAAATAGTCTGCAAGCCAAGGACCGAACTTAAATATTCTTTCGGCGTGAGTATCTCAAGCGTAACGATCGGTTCCCAAACTTTTTCCGGCTTATCGGGAAAATCTTGCGGCTGTTTTATAATCGCTATCGATCCTTTGTTCTCCACCCGATAGGCAATGGAAGGGAAGCTCGTCAAAAATTCAAGATTATATTCGCTTTTCAAGCGGCTCGACGTTATTTCAAAATGAAGCTGGCCGAGAAAACCGACTTTAAGTCCCCTGCCCAAAGCATCGTTCGCGTCCGGCTCAAAAGAAAGCGCCGCGTCATTCAAACGCAATTTTTCGAATGCTTTTTTTAGATCGTCGAATTTGGTGGCGCCGTCGGGATAGAACGAAATAAAAACAACCGGCCCCGGCTCGCGATAACCCGCAAGCGCGAACTTTTTTTTGTCGTCAGCCGCCATTTGTTCCTTCTGGTGCGCGAGCACGGTATCGCCGATCTTTACGATCGCCGGATCTTTCAGGCCGGTCGCGATATATCCGATTTCCCCGTCTTTTATTTCCGGCGCGACGGCGAGATCGGGCGAAAAATAGCCGACCTCTTTTGGCTTGAAATGCTCGCTGGAAGCGATGAATTCCATGTCCTCCACCTTAAAAGACCCGTCAAAAACGCGGACGAATGCGATGATACCCTTGTGGTCGTCGTAAAGCGAATCAAAAATAAGCGCGCGGGAGCCGTCGTGAATCTTTAGCCCTAAATCCCGGGCATTGTGGGAAGGCGGCACTTTTTCCACGACGGCATCCAATAACTCCTTGGCGCCTTCGCCCGTCTTCGCCGAAACCCGGAATATGCTTTCTTTCGGAACCCCCAAAAGCTCGGCGGTTGAAGCGAGAACGTCCTCAATGTGCGACGCGGCAAGGTCTATCTTATTCACCGCCGGAATGACCTTAAGCCCCGCCTTCTGCGCCGCGCGGAGGTTTGACAGCGTCTGCGCCTGGATCCCTTTCGTGCCGTCGATCAAAAGGATCGCGCCCTCGACGGCCGCGAGCGCGCGGGAAACTTCGTAAGAAAAATCGGAGTGCCCCGGCGTGTCGATCAGATTGAGCTCGTATTTTTTCGAAGCGTGTTCATATTGCATTCTGACCGGCGCCATCTTTATCGTAATGCCACGCTCCCGTTCGAGCGGGAGACGATCGAGATACTGCGCGCGCATGGAGCGCATGGGCACCGTACCCGTGATCTCCAAAAACCGGTCGGCCAAAGTCGACTTGCCGGAATCGATATGGGCAATAATGACAAAATTACGGATATTGCTGCTTTCCTGCATATGCGCACAGCATAGCAGCGTCATATCCAAATGTCATCCCGCAAAATACTCTTATCATCCTTGGGCTTGGCCCGAGAACCCGTGCTTCAGAAAAAATGGCGCAAAACGCACGGATCCTCGCCTTTGCGAGGGCGACCACCATAATAGATTTTTAATTCGCGTCGGTTGTCGTCTCGAGCGTCAGGTCGACGATCATTCGGCCGGGAAGATCGTTTGACTGGTAGGTCCATGACGGCAGACCGGTTTCGGCAAATTGATAACCGAGCGGCGCGTCGACCTCGAAAGAATAGCTGCGATTCGTGCCGGCCTGTTTTTCAAAAATAAACTGGTAGCTTACGCCTGCCGCCGGCGGAACGAACGCATGATGCGCGTAGTCAAACGACAACTTCGTTGAGGCTCCCGCGTTCACGACCGACCACGTTGCAAAAACCGTTTTGCCATCTTCTTCATGCTCGGCCACCGCAGGATAACTGAAAAGTGTTTGCGTACTCGACTCGACGCCCGCCACCACAGGATCGGTCGAGTAGCCGTTCGCCGCATAGTTTACTTTCGGGTAAATCGTTTTCTGTAAACCTCCGCTTTCATTGGTGAGCGAGCTGCCCCATGGCGTAAAGATCTGGAGATAAACCTGATTCCGGGTTTTGTACCACCAATACGGGCTTGTAGTGCCGTTATGTTTACGGCTCAAGATCAAACTGTCCGCAATCGTTCCGTCGGCGCCGATCTGGCTGGTCCACGCCACGCTTTCCGTGACGGAAGTATCAGATTTTCCGCCATTGATGTTCGCGCCGACGAGCGCAAAATAATCTCCATTGAAGTTCTGCGGCAATGCGTAGACATCGCCGCCCGCGCCATATGACTCAATAAAGCTTTCCGTGCCGGGATCCGCGGAATATGCCATAACGTCCTTTTCGGCGACCCAATTTGCCGCCATGCTCATAACACTCTCTTGGTCCGTGCCGGAAAGCGACGCGAGCCGGGCGGCGAGAGCCAACATCAGGTCGCGGAGCACCTGCTTCGGGTACGTCGCGGAAGATGCCTGCCCTGCCTGCACGATCTTTTGTGTCGCTGCCAAAAAATTATCCGATGTGAACGTCGTGTTCGTGCTCGAAACCGTGATCGGTCCTACGACCCCAAGAAGGTCGCTTATCACTTTCGGGGAGATGGCGATTGCCGCATCGAAATAAGGCGACGACGTCGGAGCTGAAGTTGCAACGGCGTATAAATCAGATGCATTGAAGAACGCGATCGTCTCCGATGCTGATGTTGGAAAATCAAAGAACCAGTTGGCGTCCGCCGGGCGCATGTGCGACACCTCAAGCTGAAGCGGCTTCGGCGGAACAATCTTGGGCATAAAAGCGGCATCGGTGTCCGCAATGTCACTCACGGAAATATTTGTGATCGTACCGCTCGCGATAGTGATATCCGCATAGCTTCCCAAAAATCCTCCGGACGGACGAATCTCCGACGGATTTTGAAGCATAACGAGAATATGGTGCGGGGTATCCGAAGAAATCCAGGGAATAAAAAAATCGAGGAATTTCTGTACACTTGCCGACTGCGCCTGAAGCGAAAGATAGGCGCCGCTTTCCCCAAACACATTCCCGAACGACGGCATCGCCGAAGAGAGCTCGCCGCTGTCGGCATCGATTGCCGCGAGCGTCGCGCGCGCCAGCTTGAGATGCAAGATAAAATCGGTTCCTGCGGCGCCGGACCACAGATGAAATACGTCACCTTCGAGCTGCGTAAGCTCCTGCGACAACGCCGCGAACTGCCGCGTGGCGTCCATGAATGCGGTTATAGTGTGAGTTCCTCCCTGAAAAAGAAATCCCAGCCATTGCGCCATCGGCCCCAGGCCATTTACGCTTTCCGAGAGAGACGAGAACTCCTGCGTCGCCGATGCCGGATTCCCGCCCGTGAGGTCAGCGACGCCGGCGCGAAAGAGGCCTCCCTTGGAAGATATCTCGTTCGATGCATTCCGCCGCACTACGTAAAAAGAAATCGAAAAGCCCAGCGCAAAAAGAAGGGAAAGTCCCGCGATGCCCCACCAGATCCTCCGCGGAAAGCGAGACTTCTTCGCCGCGTCGGCACCTTCCCGCCGTATGACAGTCGCAGGCGAGATGTTCTTAAAAAACCTCTTCTTCGGGAGAGGTTTTATTTCCCCGATCTTTTCGGGCGGCAACGGAATCGGCGTCTCTTTTTTCTTGCGATCAGCCATATGTCTCATAGTAGAACCTATCTCAAAAATCCTCCAGCCCGCGCCGCAAACTATTGGAGTATCGTTTTTCCGACGGTCGTCGATAAAACGATATGAGTTCGTTTTATCGACGACCGTTCATAAAACGATCGATGCGAGGCGGAACGTGCGCTATGCCTTGGGCTGACGCTTTCGGGCCTTTTTATTTGCTTTCGCGAAATTTTCCAAAAGCCACGAACTGGACTGTATCTTCCCGCCCTCCCCCAAGTTATAGACGACCTTGCATCCGATCGCGCCGCACACATCCACTTCAGAGCAGGGAATCGGCACGTCGCCCGGGCTCCGGTCGCCGCCCTTTCCGAAAACATCGGGTTTTAATTCCAGAATCTCCGACGAAACGCTCATGTCGTTGGTCCCCGCCTCGTGCTTCGAGATGATGACGCGGTCAACGGGCCGCAGGCCCTCGATCACCTCCTTGCGCTCCTCCTCCGGCATGAACGCAAACCCTTTTTTCTTTCTGAGCCAGTTATCGTTGTTCAGGATGACCACAAGTTCATCCCCGAGCTTTTTCGCCTCATGAAACATCCGTACGTGCCCGACATGGATCGGATCGAACCCTCCGCTTACCGCCACGACGGTTTTCTTTTTTTTCTTTGGTTTCAGTTTACGAATGGGCATTTTCGGGATATGGTTAATTATACAATATCATCATGATCCGGCTTGGCCTGACCATCCGCGCTTTCTCCCTACCATATCATAGAGCGCAAATCGTCCGACCGGACCTGACGATGACAAAATAAAATCATGTGGCAACGCATCAAATCATTCCTCCTCGAAAATAAGACCTCACAGCAGACGGTCGCAAAGAACACTGCCTGGCTCTCGATTTCGAACTTTGGCGGCCGTATCATTAAAGCCGTTATCATCATCTATGCCGCGCGCGTTTTGGGCGCCGCCGGCTACGGCGTTTTTTCATACGCGGTGACGCTCGCGGGATTTTTCACACTCTTCGTTGACCCGGGCATCAACGCCGTTCTTATCCGCGAAGGAGCGAAAGCGTCTCCGGAGGAGCGGCGGACTCTCTTTTCAACAACCTTTCTTATGAAGGCCGTAATTATCGCCGCGAGCGTGCTCATCGTCGTTATGGTCGCTCCCTCTTTTTCCACGCTCCCCGGCGCGAAGATACTCCTTCCTCTTGTTGCTCTCATTATTATTTTTGACAGCGTCCGAGGATTTATTTCCTCAATCTTCGACGCCGAAGAAAAAATGCAATGGGATGCTGCCGCGTTCCTTGCAACGAACCTCGGCATCGTCATTTTTGGATTCATCTTTCTTGAGCGATTGGCTACGCCCTTATCTTTTACCGGCGCCTATGTCGTGGGCACGGCCGTCGGTGCGATCGTGGCAATCTGGCTTTTGCGGAAAAGGGTTGGGGGTTTGCTTTCGGGAGCATCTCTCAAACGCATGGTTTCCATCTTAAGGACCGCGTGGCCGTTTGCCATAACCGGCGCCCTCGGGGTTCTCTTAACGAATACCGATATTCTCGTAATCAGCTGGATGCGCAGCGCAGCGGATGTCGGCATTTATTCTGCTGCAATCCGTATCGTGCAAGTGCTGTATCTTGTCCCTTCAATCATCCAATTGAGCACGCTTCCTCTTCTCTCGCGCCTCGCGAAACGCGATCCTCTTAAATTCCGCCTCGCGCTCGAGCGGGTCGTTTCGTTTATCTTCTTTGTCTCTGTACCGCTTTCTTTGGGTGGCGCGATTATTGGGGGCGGGATCATGCGGCTGGTCTTTGGTGCCGCGTACGCCACGGGTGGCGTGGCGTTCTCTCTCCTCATGCTTGGCCTCTCGTTCGATTACGCCGGGGGCGTTATTTCAAGCGCAATCTTTACCTACGACCATCAAAAAAGTTTGATCGTCTCTTCCGCCATTGGCGGCGTCAGTAACGTCTTGTTTGATCTCCTTTTTATCCCGCATTGGGGCATGGTCGGCTCGGCAGTGGCCACGCTTTTGGCGCAGATATTGAGCAACGGCTATCTCTGGTATGCCATGAAAAAACTGAACCCGTTTCATATTCTTCCGCGGCTCAAAAAGATCATTGTCGCAGGTGCGTTTATGACTGCCATAACCGCGCTCCTCTATGCCGCGCACGTGAACACTATTATAAATATCGTCATTTCCGGAACCGCCTATTTTGGAATCCTCCTGTTCTTCAAAGAACGGGTTCTCTCCGACATAAAAGCCGTGATTTTCGCGCAAACCGCCGATGCGTGAATGAACTCTATCGCGAAAAGAGATTTTTTTTTAGCCGCGAGAGGATGCCGTTGCATGCTTCCCGCACAAAAAGCGGAAGATAGCTGTAGCATTTGTAAAGAAGCGCGAGAGAAAATGCCCGGGAGAATCCTGCGTAGTCCTTCCGGTATCGCCGCACGATACGGACCGCTGCCGCCGCATTTTCCCGTTGATACACGAATGAGCTGCCGCCGCTCCACATCCGGTAGGCCAAAAAATATTCAGGGAAGTTGCGCAGTTTCCCCCGCTTGCCGAGCTTCAGCCAAAAATCCCAGTCAGCGAACTGTCGCAGCGTTTCATCATAAAAATCGGCGCCCCGCCGGAACATGGCCGTAGAATTCGCGATAGGATTCGCAAAGAGGATAACGCGCCGGATTGCTTCGTCGCTTTCCGGTTTTTTCACTTTTGCGATTTCTTCGCCCTTGGCATCCACGACCGTGAACCATCCCCCGCAAGCAATGTAGTCGGGATGCGCATCGAGAAATGCCGCCTGTTTTTCAAGCTTGCGGGAATCGGTCCACCAATCATCGTCGTCAAGAATTGCCGCGAATTCGCCCCTGGCCGCGCGCAGTGCGATGTTTGAAACCGCAGCGATACGGCCCGTGTGCGGGACTTGAAAGTACGTGATTCGGCTATCTTTTGCTGCCCATTCCCGCACAACCTCCGCCGTGCGGTCGGGGGAGCCGTCGTCAACAATAAGCAATTCCCAATCGGTAAATGTTTGCCTGATCACGCTCTGAATCGAGCGCCCGATAAAATCGGCGCGGTTCCAGGTAGCGGTAATAACGCTCACGCGAGGATGCATATCATTCAGGGTACCGGAGGATCGTCGAAATATCAAAGCCCCGTCTTCGCCCAAAGCTCAAAATCAATGTTCTTTTTCTTGAGATACGTTTCCACCTCGTCCCATTTTTCTTTCGTGTCGATGCCCTTGGAGTAATCGTCGCATTCGTACGCGTAAAATTTCTTGCCGCGCGCCACGATATCGGACAGAAGATCCCGTCCGATTTCGTAATAAGGAACCCCGGGAATGTAGGAAAGTATTTCTTTCCTCATGATAAAGACGCCGCGCATGCGATACGCATTCGGATACGTTGCCACATGCGGCTTCGGATGGATGGCGGCAAATCTGCCGCCCGCATCAAGTTCCGCGACATCGGCATCCGCGTAATCTTCCATCTTCTGAACCCGTTCCATGCCGATCGCGTCCGCCGGTTTCGCGCGCCACGCTTTTTCCATCCGGGAATAATCGACGAGGGTGAGCATATCGCCGTAGATCACAAAAAATTCATTCCGGGCATATTTTTCAAACAGTTTTACGCTTCCGGCGGTGCCCGGCGGTTCCGGCTCGTAATTATAGGTAATGTTCACGCCCCACTTTGAGCCGTCGCCCAAATAATCCCGCATGACCTCCGGTTTTGTGTGAAGGTTAATCAAAAAATCGGTCACGCCATGCTTTTTAAATTGGATGATATTCCATTCGGTGAGCGGATGTCCCCGAATCGGAATCATCTGCTTCGATATCTCGTAGGTGTAGGGGCGAAGACGGGTCCCCTTTCCGCCACAGAGAAGAATCGCCTGCTTGATCATGTTATGATGGTTCTTTTATAATTCGTGCGGCCCCCATAAGATCTTTTGCGACAAAATCTGGTTTTCCCTCATGTTGCCATGGATCCTTGCCGCCATGCCCGGTCTTCACGAGAATTGTTTTCAGTTTAGCACGGTTGCCGGCTCGAACATCCTGCGTAGTGTCGCCAACCAAAAAACTTTTCTTAAGATCTACCCGATATGTTTTTGCCGCTTCGCGGAACATGCCCGTCCCCGGCTTCCGGTAATCGCACGTCATTCTATATTTTTTGAGGTTCGCCTTAGGATGGTGTGGACAAAAATAACTCGCGTCTATTTTGGCGCCTTCCTTTCCTAAGCGGCGGGCGACGATCTCATTCAAACGATCCACTTCTTCAGGGGTTATTATACCGCGCGCGACGACCGGCTGATTGCTCACCATAATCACCATGTAACCCAACCTGTTCATCTCGCGAATCGCCCACCCTGCGCCCGTGAGAACCTTGATCTCTTTTGGCGCGTGCAACAATTCAACCTGCCGGATGATCGTTCCGTCGCGGTCCAAGAACACCGCTCGGCGCTTCCGGGATTTTTTAATAGGCGGCAATGTTTCGGAAATTGGAACCGGACGGAGATGGTGAAAGGACATTATTTCTTCTGTATGGATTCCCATTTCCCCTTCTGTGACTGAAATTTCGGATGGGATACGATGAGGTGCCACACGACCGCCTGAAATGCCTCGGTGTGCGGCGTCACGTTCTCTGGATTCACAACCGGCACGATAACGGCGGCATCCGCAACCTGCGCCGTATAACCGCCATCGCGGCCCACGACGCCGACAATCTTGGCGCCAACTTCTTTTGCCAGCTTCAACGCTTCTACGATATTCGGGCTGATATTTTTTTCCAGATTCCCGCCGCCGACCGAAAAGACCATGACGGCGTCTTTCTTTTGTAAATTGCTCCCGATGAGCCAGTTTGAAAAGATCGTATGCCATCCGTCGTCGTTCGTCCGTGCCGTAAGCTCGGAAACATTATCCACGGGCGTATAGGTCTCGATGCCGGTCAATTTCCGGAAATCGTTCACGGCGTGGCTTGCGTGGCCAGCGCCACCACCGACGCCGATAATGAAGAGCCTCCCCTTCTCGTCGCGAACCTGCCGCAACACCTTGATCATCTTGTTGATGCTCTCGCGATCCAGTTTCGCCACGATCTCTCCTGCTTCGTCAAGGTATGAATTGATATACCCGTGGTACATAGGAATAAATTTACAGTTTATACCCCGCTTTCTGTCCGTCGTCGTAGAACATTTTCACGGTGTCCACGGAAAAATCTTCGAGCGGGTAACCGATCTTTTCCGCCTTCTTAAGCAGGTCCGGCGTCACCGTAATAATATCCGATCCTGCTTCTTCGGCGTGGAAAATATTCAAAAACTCCCGCGGGCTCGCCCAGAGGAGTTCGACCTTCGGATACGCCGCAAGCAGTCCTTTAGCGTCCTTCATTAAAGGAATCGGGTCAACGCCAGTGTCCGCGATTCTGCCCGCAAAGACCGAAATGATAGCTGGCACTGTGGGCGAGAGTGATGCAATCGTTCCTTGCACTTGATCAATGGTAAAAACCGCAGTGACGTTCATTTTGACGCCGTCAGCCGCCAAACGCTTAATAAGATCATATGACGGCTCCCGCTTAGTATTCGTGATTGGGATCTTCACATACACATTTTCGCCCCACGACGCGATAAGGCGCGCCTGCCGCTCCATCTCTCTAAAATCATCGGAGAACACTTCAAATGACATCGGCCGGTCTTTGATCACGGAAAGGATGTCCTTCGCAAAACCGGCGTAATCCGCGATTCCCGCCTTGTTCATTAAGGTCGGATTCGTGGTAAATCCCTTGATAAACGGCTTCGCCGCGAGATCCAGCATGCTTGCCTTTTCCGCTCCATCCGCGAATATCTTTATCCGCAATTGTTCTAATTTTTTAGGCATGTCAATATCCTACACCCTGCCCTTATTTTGGCAAATTGACTTCTTTGTGTCCGCGCGACGAGCGATACATGGCCTCGACGATCTCGTTGGCGCGCAAACCGTCCATGCCGTCGCCGCACAACATCTTCCTTCCGGCCGTGACGGCTCCCGCAAAATGCTCCCACTCGCGCTCCCAGCTCTCGTCACGGGTTCCGAATTCGAAAACCTTGAGATCGGGCGCCGCGCCCGGATTCCGGCGGCCATAGGTCAACGTCTCATTCCCGTAACTTCCTCCCTTGCCGTCAATCTGCAGGTATCCCTTATCGCCGTACACCTCGAAGGAAAAAACGTTTTTCCAATTCGTCACGCTCACGTGAAACGAAACCGTTGTTTGTTTATTTCGGAGGAGCGCGAAGGCATTGTCGTCGAGTTTCGTGCTCCAAAACTTCGTTTGCGCAAGTCCGTACACGGCGTCGAATTCTCCGCAGAACCAGCGTGCGAGATCGATAACATGCACGCCCTGATCAAGCAACTCGCCGCCACCCGATATTTTTTTATTGAAGCGCCACTCTTTCTCCATGCCCGGGCGACCGCCGTGGCCATAACGGACCCGTATGAACATGGTTTTCCCGATGCCTCCGCCCTCCCATATCTCATGCGCCTTTTGCAGTCCGGCGTGAAAACGATGGTTGAAACCGACTTTAATCAAGCGGTCCGCTTCTTTCGCCGCCGCAAGCATTTTCTTCGATTCTCTCGCACTGATGCCGAAGGGCTTCTCGCACAAAATATGCTTACCGGAGCGGAGAGAGGCCGTAACGATGTTGGATTCAAAAGCATTCGGCACCGCAACGATAACGACGGAGATGTCGTCCCGCGCGGCAAGTTTTTTCCAGTCACGGAGCGCCGAGGCGCCATACTTCGCGGCGAGCGCCGTCGCGCGGGAGATATCGGGATCGGCGACCGCGATGAGTTTTCCCAATCCGGTTGTCGCTATCGCCGCCGCGCGCTTCGCGCCAATGAGGCCGGCGCCGACGATCCCCGCGCCAAAATCTTTTGGATATTTCATGGTCATCTTGCCCGCCGCAGCGTGAGTGATTCGCCCGCCATTATTTTTGCGATGTCTTTTTTGCTCCAATGTTTCCAGTCGTCCCAAACCGCGCTCACAAGACGGCCGGAGAGGCCCGCTGAATCCTTGGCGGCGAGAAATACGGCGAGTTCCGCCGCGAGTTCCGGCGGCGTGCCGCCTTCGTTCGCCCGCTTTTTGGCGGCGGCAAGTTCCGATGCTCCGGCCCGCTTGCCGACCTTCAGAACCTCATCGAGCATTTTCGTGTTCACGGCTCCCGGCGCGATGGCATTCACGCGAATACGATATGGCGCAAGTTCCTCTGCCGCTATCTCGGTGAACCGTACGATGCCGGTCTTTGCGACCGCATAGGCGGAGAAGTTTTGCCGCGACGACGACGCTCCGCCGCCGGAAAAATTGATGATGAATCCTCTTTTGCGCCTTACCATCGCGGGAGCAGCCGCGCGGCACAGATATACTGTTCCCAAAAGATTGACTTCGATATTCTCTTTCCATTCCGACATATCGTCCGTAATAAACGGGCCGATCGGCGCCTGGATGCCGGCGCAGTTCACGACGCCGTCAATATGTCCGAACTTCCGGAGAACGGCGCCGACCGATCGGCGGACTGAATCGTAATCTGAAACGTCAACGGAGAATCCTCCCTTCTGCGCGGCCGTTTTGTCCCGGTCGAAAATAACCGCGCTTGCTCCCTCCTTGGCAAAAAATCGGGAGATGACCGAGCCGATGCCGCCGGTACCGCCCGTAATAATCACCACCATGCCACGTAATTTCATATTGCGAATTTGATTTCAACTAAGATTGGCGAGTATCTTTGATCCCTCGAAGTCGAACCGATACCGCATTTCGCGGAGACCGAGTCCGCGCATAATCTCCCGGAAGCGCCGCTGATCGCCCGGAACGTAGAAGGTGAAAAATCCTCCGCCGCCCGCCCCCGAAATTTTGCCGCCCAAAGCGCCGCTTTCAAGCGCCAGGGCGTAGATTTTATCGAATTCGGGATTTGACATTTTCGACGATATTTTCTTTTTGTGCTCCCAGTGTTTGTGAAATTTTTTTCCGATCTCGTCTATATTCCCCCGCTCCGCGGCCTCAAGGATCTGGTACCCTAAATCTTTTATGAAATGCATGCTTTCCACGACGTCTTTTTTTTGTTCTTTTGCCCCCGTTGATTGTTCCTTTAAAATATCGTCCGCGCTCCGCGTCACGCCGGTAAAGAAAATGAGGAGATTCCGATTCAATTCATCCACGACGTCTTTTGGGACGTTCGCCGAATGCACGTTAACCTTCCCGTTCTTTTCTATGTCAAGCACGGTCAGCCCGCCGAAGGCGGCAAGGTACGGGTCCTGTTTTCCGATCGGCCGCTTCAATATCTCTGCTTCGATCTTAAAATCCTCTTCGGCGAGATTTTCGAGGGGCACATGGTCCCGCTGCAATGCATGAACCGCGTGCAAGAGTCCGACCGTATAGCAGCTTGAGGAACCGAGCCCTGTTCCGCCGGGGATATCCGCCACGGAGCTGATTTCTATATTTTTATCTATACCGGCGAACCGGAGCACCTCTTTCGCAAGATCATGCTGAAGTTCATCCACCTGTTTCACCGTCTCAGATTTTGAATACTTGACGCGAATCAAATCGTCGGCGGCCGGACGATTTACGTCGACAAACATATACTTATTAAGTCCCGCGGAAAAAATAAAACCGCCGTATTTTTCGTAATATGACGGGAGATCGGTGCCGCCGCCGCCGAGCGTGATACGGAATGGCGTACGCGTGATAATCATGTGCCTATTTAACTGCTTTTCACTATTTTTAGCAAGCCGCTCATCGAATTATTCATATAGAACCTGTCTCAAAAATCCTCCGCCCGCTGGAGTATTTTTGAGACAGGTTCCAGATAAAAGAAGGGTCCGCCTCATGGTTGAAGCAGGCCGCTGTTCGCGATAATGTTCTGTTCGCGAGCGCGAGGAGGCCGGAGCCGGCAACGTAAAGTCCCTGGACGTTCATCGCGGTCTCTCTCATCATTTTCTGTAGGCCGGAATAAAGCATTGCATCAACGCCAAACTTCACGATAGATTTTTTTGGATCACATTTTTTCGCTTTCCCAAGAATTCACCGAACTGGCCCTTGCTCCTCCTTGAAGAAGGTCACTTTGCCGCGTTCCGCAAAAACAAGGAACCCTCCGTTCATGGCGGGAGCCAAAATGGAGCCTCCGAGAAAAATGCCGTTGCGAATCACGCCAACACCTATAGACCAGTCACCCTGCTGATGAGAAAAGGATGTTGTGCCATCAATCGGATCTACAATAAAATAAAGCCCCCTGCACAGTATTCCGGCGGGGTTCCGGGGCGAGAGCGCCGCGGGATGAGACGTCGCCTCTTCAGCAAGTATCCTTGCTTGAGGAAACCGCGCCAAGAGTTGTCGAAAAATAATTTTCTGCGACGCGCGGTCCGCGACCGTGACAATCGAACGATGCCCCTCTCCAGGTTTCACGTCTCCTTTATGTGAATTTTTTTTAATCACCGTAGCTGCAGCGATAACCGCTTCAACGATAACCGCCGTTTCCGGCGAAAGGACACCGAACGCTTTCGAACTTTTTACTTCTCGCAGGTAAGAGGTGTTCATTTGCCTTATCCCCTCGAAACGCTCCCTGGCAATAATTAAGGTTAAGCGCGTGGTTAAACTACAGTGGGCGGGTGATATTGCCTTTCGCGATTTCTTGTTTCACGTAATCCACCACTCCTTCCAGTCCTTCTTCAAGCGAGGTCTTCGGTTCCCAACCGACACTTCGCGCCGCGGCAATGTCGGCAAGGTTCGCCGGTGCGGCGCCGGGAAGATTCGGCACAAATTCCGGCTTGATAGTGGTGCCCAAGATTTTCTGGATTATATCAAGAACTTCAAGGATTGAGTGGTTTACGCCGCATCCCAGGTTAAATACGCGGCCCGCCACCTTGTCGCTCTCGATACAAAGCATGTGGAAATCGTTCACATCGTCAACATGAATATAATCGCGGCGCTCGCTTCCGTCGCCATAGACCGGCGGAGATTGCCCGAAGAGAAGCCTGATGATAAAACGGGTCATAACCGGCGGTATGGCGCGGCGGTAATCCTGGCGCGGGCCGTAGACATTCAGATAGCGCAAGCCTACCAGCTCCATGCCGAAGACCTCGTGATACGCTTTTGCGAACAGGTGATCGGCGGCCTTTGAAATTGCGTAGAAAGTCTGCGGCGTGAAATCGGTTTCGGGCGTGGGCAATGTTTTTGTTCCCTCATAGATCGCCGAGGACTCGGCGTAGATAACGCGCCTGATCCCCGCCGCGCGCGCGGCCTCAAAAACATTGAGCGTTCCCATCACGTTCACGTCCGCGGTTTCGTACGGTTCCTTCTGGCACGTCACGACGGAGTTTTTCGCCGCGAGATGAAAAACAACATCCGCCTTTGCGACGATCGGAAAAATATCTTTTGAGCGGATATCTATTTTATGGAATTCCACTTCTTTCGGCACCTGCTCCAGGATGCCGGCCGAAAGATCATCAATGCCGATTATTTCGTATCCCTCTTTGATAAGTCGATCGGCCAAATTGCTGCCGATGAAGCCGGCAACGCCCGTCACAAGAATCTTTTTATCTTTTAGCATACCAGTACGGTAGCACGAACATCCGGCAGGTTCAAACGGCCCGCTTGAATTTGTCGCGCAATCTGCACTTCCAATACAATACGTTTTCTAAATGGAAATTCCTCGCAAACCATGGAAAAAGCCAGAAGATATAATATGCCAAATAGATAAGCTTATGTTCTTGCATGAACGCCTTCACAAAAAACGCCCTCCCTTTCTTGGTCGCTCCGGCTCTGCAATAAAACATCCCGAGCCGAAAATAGAACGTAGCCAGCGGCTTTCTGCCAAGGCCGATGTAATAGTCGCGATACGTATCAAACAGGTACTCGATGGACTGAAGAGGTATGAGCGTTGTCGAGAGGGTGCTGCCCGTGGCCACGGGATAGTGATGGTAATAAATCTGTAAAATATCGGGCAATTGCCCTATGGCATAAGACCGGTGGACGCGCACGCCGAAATCCCAATCCTCATGGCTCGCAAGATCTTCATTGAACCATACGCCGTCGCGGGTAAAAAGTTCTTTCCTTAATAAACTTCCGTTCCCGAGGCCGCTGTCCCATTTCTCGCACATTTCGGGCCGCACGCCGATCCTTGTGCCGTCATCAAATCTGTGATCCGACATCGGCACCACTCCCGCAAGACCGCCATCCGCCTCGAGCGGCGCAACACCCTTGCTCAAAAATTCAGGCAGGAGTTCATTATCGTCATCCAAAAATGCGACGTATTTTGTGTCCGCACTCGACGTTCTCACTCCCTGGTTCCGCGCCTTCGGCAAATTTCCTCTTGTTGCATTGTGGACATATGTTATTCTGGAATCCTTCAACTTTCTCACTATTTTTTCGGTTTCGTCATCTCTGCCGTCATCAATGATGGCGACTTCAAAATTCGGATAATTCTGGCGCAGGGCGCTTCGCAGGGTACGCCCGATCAATCCTGCGCGATTATAGGTCGGTATAACAATAGCTGCCCTTGGGTAATCTTTGGTCATTGCATCTCAATCACGGCGAGCGCATTAGCGTAAGGATATTTCAGCCAATAAGTTTTGTCTTCAATATCGGATAAATTCCCCATTTTCCACTCATCGCCATCCCTATGATACAGGGTCATGTCTCCCTTGAATGAACGGATGAACTCATCCACGCACG
Organism: uncultured Candidatus Saccharibacteria bacterium; assembly: GCA_964483915.1. GTDB lineage: Bacteria > Patescibacteriota > Minisyncoccia > UBA6257 > 2-01-FULL-56-20 > CAJAQL01. Next base: position 22,008 of record CAZADL010000009.1, read on the forward strand.
GATTATACCCCCACGGGACGGTCATGAGAAATGTCCCTCCATCCGCAAGGAGGTCTTTGACTTTTTTTATGGCTTGATAAAACTTCTTCGGATTTTTTTCCGCCTCGTCGAAACCAACGTGTTCCATCGTCGAAATGCTTACGATATTCTTGTATTTCCTCCCGGGGTTAAAGTCGCAGATATCTGCGTTCACAAGATGCGGGTAGCTATCCTTCTCATATTTGTCCACGACAGGATGCGAAATCGGGAAATAATGCGATAAGACATTGCCAACTTCCAGAATATCGTCATGCGTATCGATAAATTTTTTCGCTATGGGAATTTCTATGATGCGCTCGTTCCCATACGCCGTGCACCGATGAAAAAAATAAGGGACGGGCCTGCCTCGGTAAATGAATTTCCTGTCGCCCATTTTCTTCTTTGCTCGCCAGGCGAGGACTCTCTGATACGCAAAAATAAGGGGCAAAAAAATCTTATTGCTCCGAAACGCTTTTGACGCGAGCCTTCTGGGGGTCAACATATGAAAGAGGAGGCGATCATACCGTGAATTTATTGAGGACGGCTATGGTTTCGCGCGCGGTTTTTTCAAAACTGAATTTCTTTGCCTGCGCTAAACCCCGCGCGGCGGCATCCGTTCTTTTTTGAGGATCGGCGAGAAGCCGCAAAATAGCATCGGCAAATTCTTGATGATTTTCCGGCGGCAGAAGAATTCCCGCGTCGCCGATCACTTCGGGCAATGAAGAAGCGCTTGAGGCGACGACCGGAATCCCCGATTGCATTGCCTCGAGCGGCGGGAGGCCGAATCCTTCGTAGCGCGACGGGAACAAAAACAGCTCCGCGAGGTTGTAAAGATACGGAAGATCGGCGTCTTCAAAAAAACCGAGATGGCGCATATTGTTCCGGCGCTTTATTTCTTCGACGTATTCCTTGCCGCCGTACCCTGCCCGGCCCGCAAGAACGATGGAGACGTCTGTTTTGCCGCGCAAGTCATCCGCAATCTTTATGATGCCGTCGATATTTTTCCTGTTTTCCAAGACGCCGACATACAGAATATAGCGCTCGGGGAGTCCGTATTTTTTTGCGTAACGAACGCGGTCTGCCGGAGAAATCGCGCGCGGCATAAAGCATTCGTCTGCCGCAAGATACGTTACGGTTATTTTTTCTTCCGGAACGTGCAGCAATCTCACAATGTCGCGTTTGGATGCTTCCGAGATGGTAAAAACATGATCCGTTTTTTTGAGCGTGCGGGAAAGGAAAAATGAAAAATACGCGCGGTATAGCGGGGAGTGGAATTTAGGATCCACGAGTTGGAATACGTCACAGATAGTGATGGCATTCTTTGTTGCTGTTTTTCCAATCGGCAACAGCGTATTGGGAGAAAATAAAATATCTATTTTTTCTTTTTTTAAAAAGCGCGGGAGGACGGCATGGAGCCAGAGCACCGACCTGATTTTTTGCAATGCGCCTCCTGCCGCGGCGTCCATAGTTGCAATATTTACCAAGTTCTCTTTCGGAAAGCCGCCGACCGGCCGGTGGGTGAAAAGAAAGTACCGGTTCCTTGGGTCGCAGGCGGGAATATATCGAACGATATTCGCAAGATATCGCCCGATCCCCGTCATGCGCCGCTCAAGGAGGCGCGCGTCGATGCCTATGTTCATATTTGCGATGCGAGCGATTCGTAAAGTTTCATATACTGTTCCGCGAGTTTCCTCTGTGAAAAATTATTTTTCATGAAAATCCTTCCTCGTTCGCCCATGGCGCCGGCTTGCTGCGGGCCATGAAGAAGCAGCATTGTTTTTTCCGCGAGCCCCCGCGCGTTCCCATAAGGCAAAAGATAACCCGTTTCCCCGTCCCGCACAACTTCCGGAATGCCTCCGACGGCGAATGCGACGACCGGCTTGCCGGCGGCGGCTGCCTCCATGGCGACTGCCGAAGGCGCTTCGTAAACCGAAGGGATCACGACCACGTCGATCGAAGGGAAAAAGTTCGGCAGGTCTTTCACAAATCCGGCGTAGAATATGACGTCTTGAATCTTCAATCCCGCCGCCAATGCTTCAAGGCGGGATTTGAATTCTCGCTCCGCGTCGTTCACCGGCGCGCCGACTATCACAAAATTTACTTGGGGCATGGCTTCGTGAATAATCCGCGCCATCTCCCAAAAATGATTGAATCCTTTTTGGGACTCGTCAAAACGGGCGATAAGAGCGACGATCGGCCGCCGCACGAAATGTGCGCCGACTACGAATCCCGGTTTTTCTTCATATTTCAAAAAGGCGCGACCCTCGATGCCGGTATAGATCACCTCGGTCCTGCCGAGGCGCGACATGCCGCGCAGTCTGTTCCCATTCATAATTACACCGAAATAGCATCCCGTTCCGCCTCACAAGT
>CAZADL010000010.1:0-23167 GCA_964483915.1 uncultured Candidatus Saccharibacteria bacterium
CCCGCCCGGTGATGTCCGACGGGCACTTGTGGCGCTCTCGGAACCAAGCAATACGATGCGGGACCTCTTTAACTACCGCTTTAAGGAAGGTGGGTTGCGAGGCCACAATTTTGGAAATCTCTTCATTAGCGCACTTGAGAAAGTTACTGGGAGCTTTGCGTCGGCACTTCATGAAGCTTCGCTCATCCTCAATATCAACGGCGAGGTCGTGCCCGTGACCCTTGATGATGTTCGGCTCTGTGCTAAATTAAGCAACGGAAAAATTGTGCGCGGTGAAACCAATATTGACATTCCACCCGTGCCTAGATCGGCGCCGATTAAGAAAGTGTGGCTTGAACCCGAAGCTCGTCTCAACCTTAGCGTGAAACGGGTACTCCGCGCCGCCGACATGGTCGTACTCGGTCCCGGAGACCTCTATACCAGCATCATCCCTAATCTCTTGGTGAGCGGCATGGCCAAGGAAATAAGGAAATCAAAGGCGATCAAGGTATACGTTTGTAATCTCATGACGAAGGCGGGAGAGACCGACCATTTTGCCGCGAAAGATTTTGTGGATGAAATTGAAAAATATTTAGGGAAGAATGTTTTGAATTATGTGATCTTTAACAACAAAAACCCGTCCCAAAAGATATTGCGCCGATACCAGCGAGAAAATTCATTCTTCGTAGAACCGCCAGCGCCGAAAAACCGACGCACGATGCCCCACTATGTGCTCGCAAACCTGATAGATAACGGGAAATTTATGCGGCACGGCCCGAGAAAAAAATTGGCGGAAGTCGTACTGTCTCTTTTTAAGAAACAAAAACATGGAAGAGAATAAAAAGAATTTCTGCACGCTCTATCTGGTGCGCCACGGCGAGACCGAATGGAATAAAAACCATACCGTTATGGGGCAGATGGACTCAAATCTTACCTCCGAAGGAGTGCGGCAAGTTAAAGCGACAGCAGAAAAACTGAGGTATGTACATTTTGACGCGATATTTTCTTCCGATTCCCCTCGAGCACAGAAGACCGCAGAAATCATAAAACTGGATCGGGCATTGGCCATACAAACATCGAAGCTTTTGAGAGAAAGGAAATATGGACACTATGAAGGAAAACCATCGGCAGAATTCTATGAAGCAACGAAATGCTTGCTTAAAGAAAAAGAAAGGCTGACCGAGGATGAACAGTGGAAATTCAACTTCGGTGAAGATTTGGAGAGCGATGCGGAGATCGCGGACAGGTTCATCGTTCAGCTTCGAGAAATCGCTGTTTCCTATCCGCAGAAAACCGTCCTTGTGACCACACACGGAGGGTGCATAAGAACATTTCTGATGCGAACCGGTTATATCCAATACGGAAGATTACCAGGAGGCACCTTCCAAAACGCAGGGTATGTCAAAGTTTTATCAGACGGAATAGATTTCTTTATCAAAGAGGTCGAGGGGTTAAAAGGAAACCCTTCAGGGACGATGTAATAATGACGAAGTGGTAATGGAAAAGATCCTTCGGCTTATGCCTCAGCATGACCCAGTACGGATCCCCGCCTGCGCCGGGATAACCAAAGAAAAACCTCGTATTACGAGGTTTTTCTTTGGTTACTTTCTCACGTATGGCAGGAGCGCCATGAAACGGGCGCGTTTGATAGCCTGTGCTAATTTTCGCTGATGTTTGGCACAGATGCCGGTGTGCTGAGGATCAATCACCTTCGCTTGGCTCGAAACAAAACGCCGCAGGAGATCCACTTCCTTGTAATCAACGTCATTCAGATTTTGCGAACAAAAAAAGCACTGGGTCATGAATTTAGTTGCGAGCGATTAGTTATGAGCGATTAGCAGGAGGGAAAGATTACCCTCTTTTTTCCTGATCGCCACTCTCTAATCGCTCATCGCTTATCTTTTATACCTTTTTCACCTGTAACGAGTCAAGCTCGACTGCGGTATCCCGACCGAAGATGGGAACTAATACTTTCACGCTTCCCTTTTCTTCGTTTACCTCGGACACCTTCCCGTCATAATCTTTGAACGGGCCGTCTGTTATTTTCACGAGATCGCCCACTCGGATATCGATCGTCATTTTTTCCTCCTGATTGCCGGAACGGGCAAGGAGCGCGTCCACCTCGTCACGCGAGAGAGGGGTCGGCGTCGTATTGTCGGGGCCCACGAATCCCGTCACCCGCGGCGTGTTGCGAACAATGTACCAGGAATCCTCCGTGAGGACCATTTCCACAAGCACGTACCCGGGATAGATCTTTTCCTCAATGACCGTCCGCCGGCCGCCCTTCACTTTGATCTTCTTTTCTTTCGGAACAAGAATGTTGAATATCTTGTCGCTCATCGCAAGCGATTCCACGCGCTGTTTCAAATAGCGCGCTACCGCCTCTTCGTAGCCGGAATAGGTCTGAACGGCGTACCACTGCCGCGACTTTGTTTTTTCCGCTTGCGCCCCTTGGGGCAAAATGTGTGTCGCTGTCATGGAATGATGATGCTACGGGGTAATGGCCGTTTTGAGAATCGTCGTGAAGAGATAATCGAAAATGCCCAAAAAAACCGCGAGTCCAATGGACATCCCGATCACAATGCTCGTGAGCCGGATCGCTTCCTGCCGCGTCGGCCAGTTCACATGCCGCAACTCGGTCCACGACTCCGTAAAAAACCTCTTGATGCGCTGGATCATGCTGATAAATTACTTGTAAGTTATAGCAAAAAACGACAGGGAGTGCAAGGGGCGCGAGGCTTTCGTTTCGGGCAACCTGAGCGTAAGGCGAGGCAGGAATGCAGAGCGAAGAGATATACCGCCAGGCATTCCCGAGTTTTCGAGGTGGGTGGCGGTTTTTCGTCGTGAGCGAGCCGCATTCCTCGATCCGAAGCGGGTTGCCAAAAACGAAAGCCGAGCTCTCCTTATATATCCAAATTCTCCACGGTCGCCGCGTGGGCCTGGATGAAATTCTTGCGCGGCTCCACGGCATCGCCCATCAAGATGTCAAATAATTTGTCCGCCATTTCGGCATCATCAATCGTCACCTGTTTCATAAGCCGGCGCTCCGGATCCATGGTGGTTTCCCAAAGCTGTTCGGCGTTCATTTCGCCGAGGCCCTTATAGCGTTGGATGTTGACCGAAGATTTTCTCTCTTCTTCCGGTTCGCCTGTCTCGCCCTCGTTTCCTGCTTCCGCCACGGCCGGAGGAACGTTTTTGCCGGCAAGCCGCACCGTACGCTTCGCGCCCGGCACTTTGCCTTTCTGTAATTCTCTCATAATACTTTCTTTTTCGGCATCCGCGTATGCATACTTTACCGTCTTCCCGTACTGAATTTTATAAAGCGGTGGCTGGGCGATATAAATGTAACCGCCATCCACGACGGGACGAAAATAACGGTAGAACAGCGTGAGGAGTAGGGTTCTGATATGTGCGCCGTCAACGTCCGCATCCGTCATGATGACGATCTTGTGGTAGCGCAGTTTTTCCATGGTGAATTCTTCGCCGATCGCCGTGCCAATCGCGACAACGAGCGCACGCACTTCCGCGTTCGCAAGCATCCGGTCGAGCCGCGCCCGCTCCACGTTCAAAATTTTTCCGCGCAAAGGAAGGATCGCTTGTGTTTGGCGGTTTCTTCCCTGCTTTGCCGTGCCGCCCGCCGAGTCACCCTCCACGATAAAAAGTTCCGATTCCTCGGCACTCTGCGAAATGCAATCCGCAAGCTTGCCGGGGAGCGTGAGTCCTTCAAACGCGCCTTTGCGAAGCACGGTGTCGCGCGCCGCCTTCGCCGCAAGCCGCGCCTTTGCCGTAAGAATCACCTTTGCGATGATCGCTTTCGCTTCCTGCGGATGCTTTTCCAAAAAATCTTTGAGTGCCTCGTTCACCACAGTTTCCGTCGCCGTGCGCGCTTCGGGATTTCCGAGTTTTGCTTTGGTCTGCCCTTCAAACTGCGGCTCGCGAAGTTTGACCGAAACGACCGCCACAAGGCCTTCCCGCATGTCGTCACTCGTTATGTTTTCCTCTTTTTCCTTCAAATAACCTTCGGCGCGTGCGTAATTGTTGATGGTACGCGTGAGCGCGGAACGGAATCCGGTGAGGTGCATGCCGCCCTCCACCGTGTATTCATTGTTCGCAAAACTGAGTTCCTGGACTCTCGTATCATCCACATAAAGAAATGCCACCTCAATGTCCATAGGGTTTTTGCCGCGCGCGCCGGCTTCTGCGGTCGCCATGTATTCTTTTTCAACATAAAAAATATCTTCCTGCAGGTGATTTTTGCCGCGCGCCAGATATTTGATGAACGAAAGCACGCCACCTTCAAAATAAAAGCCGTGGCAAACCGGCACGGCGGCGCGGCGATCAAAGAAATTGATCCGCACGCCCTTTGTGAGATACGCCGTCTGGCGCAGATGATCGATGATCGTCTTGTCGTTGAACTCAAGTTCCGAAAATATCTCACTATCCGGCGAAAATGTGACCCGCGTACCGTGATTTTTCGACGCGCCTACTTTCCTCACTTTATATTTTGGTTTGCCGCGCGCATATTCTTGTTCATACTTACCGCTGTCGAGTTCAACCTCCACCTTCATCCAGATCGAAAGTGCATTCACCACGGAAACGCCCACGCCATGCAGGCCTCCCGAGACCTTATATGAGTCACCGCCGAACTTAGCCCCGGCATGGAGCGTGGTAAGCACCGTCTCGAGAGCGGACTTTTTTGTCTGCGCATGGATGTCGACCGGAATGCCGCGGCCGTCGTCCACAACGCTCACTTTATTGTCCGGCAAAAGTTCCACGGTAACGTTCCTTGCGAAACCCGCCATCGCCTCGTCGATCGAGTTGTCGACCACCTCCCAAATAAGATGATGCAATCCCTGCGATCCCGTGGAGCCCACGTACATACCCGGCCGTTTGCGCACCGGTTCAAGCCCTTCAAGAACGTAAATATCCTTCGCTTTGTACGATGCGCTACCCTTGTTGATGTCCTTTTTTTCCTCTTTTTTTGGCGTCATAGGCGTCACGATAAGGTCGTTTCAACGAAAACAAGCCCCCGAGGACTTGCTCTTTATTCATCAAAAAAACCGTTCTTTATGCCTCCAGTATAGCATATTCTTTACAAAAAAACACCTCAAATTATCGAGGCCCGGCCTCGATAATTCATCGAGAAATCGGCGGGTTTATAATGGAGTTATGAAAGATTATGCGAAGGTCGGCAACCGGCGCGGCCGGCCGGCCTACCGGACGCCGGCGGCTTTCAGGTCGCGGAAATTCATTGCAATTCAAAAGATGAGGGGTGACAAAAAAATAAACGTCACTACCAAATCTTCACCTGGTCTTCCGGGTCGCGCCAGAGCTTGTCGCCCGGCGTGACATGAAACGCGAGAGTAAATTCCTGCATATTGGAAAGCGGCGCGTTCACGCGGAACGGCGACGGCACGTGCGGGTCGGTCTGTATCTGCGAACGCAATGCTTCTTCGCGAATCGCGTTTCGTTCGGTGATGGCATAACTTATAAAAAATCTTTCTATTGGGGAAAATTCGCCGACCATTTCCGATGCGCGGCCGCTTTCTTTGAGCGCGAGCATGAGGCCGTCGTGAGCAACGAGGAGTCCGCCGAGATCGGCGATATTTTCGCCGAGCGTAAGCTTGCCGTTCACAAAAAGTCCCGGTGCCGCCTCGAACTTATCGTATTGTTTCGCGAGACGTTCCGTCCGCGCATCAAATCGCTCTTTATCCTCCTTTGTCCACCAGCTCGCGAGGTTTCCCTTCGCGTCAAACAGGGCTCCTTGATCGTCAAATCCATGCGTGAGTTCATGCCCGATCACGGTTCCAATGCCGCCGAAATTTACCGCATCGTCCGCATCGGGATCGAAGAAGGGCGGCTGGAGAATCGCGGCCGGAAAAAGGATTTCGTTGAAGAGCGGATTGTAGCAGGCGTTCACCGCATGCGGCGGCATGTACCATTCCGTCCGATCCACCGGCCCGCCGACCTGCTTCATCTTCCGGTCAAATTCAAAACGATGCGCGCACATCACGTTCGCGGCATACGAATCCACGCCAATCTCCATCTTATCGATATCTTTCCATTTATCGGGGTACCCGAGCTTGCGCGAGATCGCCGTGAGCTTCACAATTGCCTTTTGTTTTGTCTCATCCCCCATCCAATCCAATTTTTCTATGCGCGCGCGGTACGCCGCCGAAAGATGGCCTACGAGTTCCCCGATCTTTTTCTTGGCGCCTTCGCTGAAATGCGCCCCGACGTAGAGCTCGGCAACGGCCTCATCAAGCAGGACGCTCACGACGCTCTGCACGCGCCGCCACAGCGGCTTCATTTCGGTCACGCCGGAAAACGTGCGGCTATAGAAATCGAAGCGCTGCCCTTCACGCGCCGCATCGAGACAATGGGAAAAATCGTTCAAAATCTGCCAGCGCAGATATGCTTTATGGACCCCGAGCGGCAATTCCGCAAAAAAGCGGCTCACGGCGCTTATGAAATTCGGCTGGCAGACAATGACATTCTCCGGCGCGGCGATCCTCGCCGCTTCAAAATACGCAGGCCAATCGATCGCAGGCGCGAGCTTCGCAAGCTCGCCCTGCGAGAACTTATTGTATTGCTTTTCCACGTCGCGGAGTTCCACGCGCGTCATGGATGCCATGGCAAGCTTCGTTTCAATATTCATAATGGCTCCGTCCTGCGGCATGGCACCGTCCCCGCGGGGGTCCTTCGCGCCGGTCGCCGCCGCCGACCCCGCAAGCAGGTTCTTCATATAGGGGACGTACTTCTCCCGGATCTCCCTGCTTTTCGCGTCATCCTTCAGATAATAGTCGCGGTCGGGAAGCCCGAGGCCGGCCTGGTTGAAATAGAACGCAACGACATCGCTTTGTTTCGCATCGGCATCCGCTTGCGGCGACCACCATACGTCAACTCCGTTACGATGTAATAACCCAATCACGCGCGAAAGTTCAGAAGCGTTTTTTGCATTGTCCACGAGCGCAAAAAGTTCCGCGAGCGGCGCGTCGCTCTGTTCGTTGCGCCCCGAAACATTCATGCCGGTACGATAAAAATCGCGTACTTTTTTTGCGCGCCCAGCGACATCGCCATCCAGCTTTGAGTCGAGTGTTTCAAATATCTTTTTGAGCTGTTGCTCAACCTCGGTGCGCAAAACATAGAACGATCCCCACCGCGACTCCTCCGGCGGGATCGGGTTGCCCTGGATCCACTTTTGATTTACGAACCGGAAAAAATCGTCTGTCGGTTTTATGGAACGGTCAAGATTCGCCAACTGGATAGGATCGTGCATGACGCAGATATTGTAACACGGCCGATGGGTTGCATAATCAGCGGTCTTACACGTTTTCGCGGCGGCTCGCTTGAGAGCCGCTGTTTTATTGAGCCACCTCCCGAACCTCCGCTTTATTTTTTCTCCTTTGAGCCGATGGCCGGATTCGAACCGGCGACCTTCACTTTACGAAAGTGCTGCTCTACCAACTGAGCTACATCGGCTCAAAGGAGAAAACGAAAGCGCTGCTCTACCGCTGAGCTAAGGTGGCGGACTTCCCGTGAAATATACCAAAAAAAGCATTCCATCGCAACCAGCGCAGTCATTTGTTCATTCAATTGAATGAACAAATGACTGCGCTGAACTCTCTTAAGGCAACAATTTTTCAATAATCTTTTTTGTATCTTTCGGGCCGCGAACAGCGACGCACTGGATGCCGGTTTTTTTCGCCGCCGCATCGTTGCCGCCGCGAAAGAGCGCGTCGCCGACAAAAAGCATCTTGCGAATGGGAGTGTGGAGATATTTTGCTATCTGCCGGACACCATACGCTTTATCAATCCCCTTTTTTGTGATATCGATCGAAGTAAAACCGGCGGCGCGCACTTCAAGCTGTGGCAATTTTTTTATCAAGAGCCGCGCCATTTTCAATTTTATGGGGGTATTCTCTCTGCGCCACTTTTCTTTGAGCAGAAGCCCTTTTTTTCCGAGCCGAGCCACCACGTCCTGTCCAAGCGCAGAAAATGTTACCTGCGAACCTCTATTTTCAATAACCCTGCCGTACGTTTTCGCCGGAGGCAGATAGTTCATCTCATGAAACGTTTCCTGGAATGCTTTTTGAATATGGCGGACTTCCGCCCGCGACAATTTCATGCTGTATATTTTTTTCCATCCACCCCGATAGCGATAGAAGGATGTGGCGGTCATTGGAAAAAGAAACAGATTGACGAAAAATGCCCTTGGACAGCTGAGTTCCGCTAAAAATTGCCGTCTAAACTGTGGCCAACTGCCGCCACCGATCACCGCGACTTTCTTCCACGCTAAAAGCGCCGCAAGCGCACGGGACATATCGGGCTCCATGTTCGATTTGCTTGGCGTGAGCGTCCCGTCCAAGTCAAAAACGATAAGGTCTTTGTTTTTGAATTTCGTAGTCGCCATCGTATTCATTCTATACGAAAACAGCGGCGCTGAAAATTCGCGTGAATCGAAAAAAGTGCTAAGATAAGATGTGAACAATATGGCGAACCACAAGAAGAAAAAGCATCGTGGCGAAAAAGATTTGCCAATGAAACTTGATTCCTGCGGACCTTCGTCCACCTCCAACCATCGTCTGCATCCAGATACGAAGAAGAGCGTGTGGGCCGTGAGTTTGCTTGGTGCGGCAGTTATCTTGGCGCTGGCAGGTTTCAATAAAGCGGGGCCTGCGGGCAACGCTGCATACGCCGTGCTTGATACGCTCTTCGGCTGGGGATATTTCATTCTGCCGCTCACGCTTGTCTTTGCAGCAGGAGTGTTTCTCGTCTCGGAACGCCGGAGGGTAGTGGGCATAACGCTCGGCGGAGCGGCTCTCCTCATTCTTTCGGTTCTGGGTTTCATCGAACTTATAGAGCCGACGAAAGGAGGCTGGCTCGGGCTTATTTTCGGATCGCTCAGCATTCCGTTCGGCACGATGGTAGCGATCGTGATTGATGTCTTCCTTTTTATCATCGCAGTTCTCGTAACGACCAACGTGCCGTTGCGGTTCCGGCGGTGCAGAGAGACCGTGGCAGAGGGCGAGGAAGGGCCGGTGAAGCCGCTTGTGGTAACGGGCGGGGAATTACAGAAACCCGTTGCGGAAGAAAACGTTTCTCATGACAGAAAAAAAAATGAGGAAGCAAAAAAAACGCGCGCGGCAGTTGTTGAACCAAACGCCGTGCGAGTGCTGGATGAAAAGAGAAAACCGAAAGCGCCTTCTTTCGCGAACTACGTTCCGCCGCCGCATTCGCTCTTGAGCGACCAAAGTACCAAACCGACGACCGGCGACCTCTTGGCGAACGCAAACATCATCAAGCGAACGCTCGAAAGTTTCGGCATCCCCGTAGAAATGGGCGAGATCAATGTTGGCCCGGCGGTCACGCGCTATACTTTGAAACCCGCGGAAGGCATCAAGCTTTCGCGCATCACGGCTCTCAATCAGGACCTCTCGCTATCCCTCGCGGCCGCCCCGATCCGCATTGAAGCGCCGATCCCCGGGAAATCGCTCGTCGGCATTGAAGTTCCGAATAAGGCCGCCGCAGTGGTGCGCCTCGGCAGTTTGATGAATTACCCGGACTTCCAGAAATCGGGCCAGCTTGGCTTCGTACTTGGCCGCGACGTTTCGGGCGAGCCGGTTTTCACAAGCATTGAAAAAATGCCGCATCTTCTTGTCGCGGGCGCGACCGGCACCGGTAAATCTATTTTCGTGCACTCGCTTCTCCTGTCGCTCCTCTATAAAAATTCTCCCGAAACACTAAAGCTCGTGCTTATTGATCCGAAGCGTGTGGAACTTTCTGTCTACGACGGCATTCCGCACCTCGCGAGTCCAGTCGTCACCGAAAATAAAAAGGCAGCCGGCGTGTTCCGCTGGGCGATCTCGGAAATGGAAAAGCGGTATGAAATTTTGCAGAAATCCGGCAGCCGCGACATCAAGAGCTACAACGCGGGGCACAAGGACGAGCCGATGCCGTTCATTGTGATCGCAATCGACGAACTCGCCGATCTCATGAGCTCCTTTGGGCGCGAAGTGGAGGGATCGGTGGTCCGTCTCGCCCAGATGGCGCGCGCGACCGGAATTCACCTGATCCTCGCGACCCAGCGGCCCTCGGTCGAGGTCATCACCGGCCTCATCAAGGCGAACATCACGGCGCGCGTCGCGTTCCAAGTCGCAAGCCAAATCGATTCACGGACCATTATTGATACCCCCGGCGCCGAAAAACTCTTAGGGCGCGGCGACCTCCTCTTCATATCCGCGGAACTTTCCAAACCGAAGCGTATTCAGGGCTCGTTTGTGACCGAAGAAGAGATCAAGGCCGTGACGAGCTTCATCCGAAAGAACAACACCCGCACGGAAACAATTGAAGAAGGTGGCAGTGTTAATTTTGAAGCGGTGAGCTCGGAAAACGGCAATGGCAACGGAGGCGGCGCCCCGAGCCGAAATTTTGAAGATTACATGGCGGAGGACGACGGCGACGAATTGATGGACGAGGCGGTCGCCACGGTGAAAGAAGCTAAGAAAGCATCTGCCTCGCTTCTCCAGCGGCGGCTCAAGGTTGGCTATGCCCGCGCGGCACGCTTGCTTGACCTTATGGAAAATGCCGGCCTCATCGGTCCGGGCGATGGCGCAAAACCCCGCGACATCAACGCTGAGAAGATAGACGAATATCTGGCGTAGAAAAAGAGAATCTCCGTTCTCCTTCTATTTGATCCCGAGTGCGTCTTCCAAGATCTTCTTGTCAAAGCCAACGATAGTCTCTTCGCCCACCACAATCACCGGCACGCCCATCTGATGGGTTTTGTCGAACATTTCTTTTCGTGCCGCGAGGTCGGAGAGCACGTCGTATTCCTCATAGGCAATGTTGTTCTTCGCAAAAAAATCTTTTGCCATCTTGCAGTAGACGCAGGTTGGGGTTGAATAAATAGTGACCTTTTTCATGATGGTTGTTTTATGTTTCCTTTGTCATTCGCCTTTGGAGAAAGGAGCCAGGCGTTTACGGCAACCAGAATAATCCCACAAAGGATACTGCTCCATTTTATAAGAATGCTCTCTGAAAATCCAAGCACCCATGGCGCAACGATAAGCCACATTCCTATGACGACGCTGATCCACCGTTCGACCATGGTTTTTCGAAAATTAGTTAATGGCTGTTCACGGCGTTCGCGATTGCCTGCATAACTGCCGTTGTGTCGGCGCCAGCACCGCTACCGTCCGGTTCGGTCACCAGTTTCCCGTTCACAATTGTGGTCGGTGTGGATTGGACGCCTGCAGCGGCCGCAGCATTCCTTTCGGCAGTGATATCGTTTGCATGCTGATTATTGTCAAGACAGGAAGTGAAGGTCTGCGTGTCGAGGCCGACCTGTCCGGCGAGCGCGAGAAACTCGGCACGGGTGAAAAATCCGTCGTTCTCGGCATTGGCATTCTTGCTCTCGTCGCGCACTTTCGCGGAATAAAGCGCATCGTGATAACTCCAAAGCTTGCCTTGATCTTCAGCGCACTGCGCTGCGTTCGCCGCCGCCACCGACTCCGGACCGAGAAACGCAAAATCACGGAAGGCCATCTTCGCTTTCCCGGTATCTAGGTACTGAGCCTTGATGAGCGGTTCGATCTGTGTGAAATAACGGCTACAGAACGGACATTGGTAATCGCCATATTCGATGATCGTAACGGGGGCGTTTTTATCGCCCAACACTTCATCGCGCGGACCGAGCGTCATCAAACTCGCAACCGTCGCAGTCGGCAGACCCGCAGTACCGTTTGCGCCCGCGTTTCCGTTCGGAGCAGCTGGAGAGGAGCCGTTGCGGTAGAAAACTGAAAAAAGAATCGCACCGCAGACGAGAACCGCTGCGACGATAATACTGATCGGCAGAAAGCGATCCTTTTTTTCTTTTTTTACCTCCGCGTCCTGCGACATTCCTGATAGATCATCATTGTTTATAGTCATACAACTATTGTATCAAACTGAGAACCCAACGCAAGCGTATCGACCGTTCATTTTGTGCTTTCAGGGCCCCCTTACGGCAGTGCGGTCGATTTGAGGAGTGCGTAATCTTCCGGGAAAACCTTTGCCGCGATGGCGAAGACGCCATAAGCCATGAAGGGCGCGGCGAAAACGTCTATGGAATAGTGGACATGCGCGAGGAGCACCGCCGCGCCGAAGAATATACTCGCGACGATGAAAAACCGCCGCCAGCCATTCCGATTCCAAAAGATAAGCGCCATGAGAAACGGGAATCCGACGTGGCCGGAGAAAAAGAAATTCCCCTGGAACGTGATGTCGTGATAAAATCCCCATCCGAAATTATGAATCCCCGGCGATGCGGCGTCAGGATACAACCCGATATGCGTGAGGTCCATAAAAAACGCGCGGAGGATGATGAAAAAAGCGATCGCCTTGATTCCAAAAAGAAGATAGTTCGGCCGATATACAAGGAGCAGGGAAGAAAAAAACCAGAACGCCATAGCGACAATGACGATAATGAAATCCACGGAAAGAACGGGAAGATGGCTCAAGAGGAGATCCCCGACCGCGGGCGCACCAGCCGCCTGCCGCGCGGAATAGCGCCCAGCGAAAATCTGGACGACTACGGCGATCACGATAAGCAAGATTCCCATAGAGAGCGACCATTTGCGCTCCTTGTTCCAAAAATACCGATGATTTCGAAAGATGTCCATGTTCCGTAATTATATAAAATTCCTCGCGGTTCTCCAACAAATTATGGGTGGTGATTATTATGTTAGGGGTGCCTTTGTACTTCGCCCTGATGCAAACCCTCGGTCGTTTCATTATTGGCGGGGCCATGGTGATTTTCGGGGCACTCATTCGAGACGATGACGACCTCGGGTTCTTTTCGGGAAAACGCATACTTCGAAATTTAGTGAAGTGTCTTTCCTGGAAAGAACTAACGGATGTGTATAAGGAGTTAATGCGGGATTCTCCGTTGAGCAAAATGGGGTGGCCCGTGGTAGTTGTCATGGTCGTCGGTATGACGATCTTGGCAACTATTTTTGTGGCGGCGTGCTTTGCCGGCGCCGCGGTATTAATTGTTTCCCTCTACCTCACTGCGAGGTGGTGGGGTCTTGTCTCTGTTCTGTTCCACATGTAAGAAAATGGCAGCGCGGACCGCCAATCCCCGATGACAAATCGGGGATTTTTTATTCATTCCGCACCGACCGCTTCACTCACGTGCTCATACCCGTCGCGGGCCAAAAGTTCCACGAGTCCTTTGTTTATTTTTTTCACGATCGCGGGGCCGCCGTAGACGAGGCCGGTCACAATTTGGACAAGCGATGCGCCTGCTTTTATCTTTTCGTAGGCATCTTCCGCGGTAAAAACGCCGCCGACGCCGATTAAAACATATCTTCCTCCCGTCCGGCGATAGATGTGGCGGATGAGATTGGTTGAAAGTTCCCTGAGCGGCGCGCCGGAGATGCCGCCATGCGGGAGCAAATTGAGCCGCCGCTCCAAAGATTTGAGCCGCACGGCATCGCGGCGCTTCGCGAGATTACCGACGACAAAACCGTCAACGAACGGATATTTTTGAACGACCGCGAGAATTTCATCAACCTCGCGGACCGTGAGGTCGCTCGAAATTTTAAGAAAGAGAGGTCCACGTTTTTTTTCTTTGGAAAATGCCATAAGAAGAGCGTCGAGCAGTTGTGGATCCTGGAAAAGGCGGCCGTCCTCTGCGTTCGGGCAGGAAACGTTCAGGGTCGCGTACGTGAAATACGGCGCAAGCATGCGATAGGTCGCCACATAATCTTCCACCGATTGTTCTCCTTTGATGTCCGCCCGGTTTGTTTTGCCAATATTGAGTCCCACCGGAATTTTGAAGGGCAGGAGGCGTGGCAACTTTGTCTTTATGGCTTCTGCGCCGATATTTTTGAGGCCGTAGTAAACGATAAGCGACCGATCGTCCGGCAAACGGAGCAGGCGGCGGCCCGGATTCCCGCCGTAAGAAAATTGGGTGACGGTGCCTGATTCCATAAATCCAAAACCAACCGAGGGAATAATTTTCGTCAGTCGGGCGTCTTTGTCGAATCCCGCGGCAAGGCCGACAGGATTTTGGAAATCAATGCCCAAAGTTTTAATCTTGAGGGACGGATGTTCATAACCACAGACCGCGCGGACGAGCGCCCTGCCTCCGGGAATATTGCCGAGCATTTCGCCGAGCGCGACAAAGGAGTCGTGCATAAACTCCGGGCCAAAAAGAAAAAACAATGGCCGGATCAAAGATTCATACATGCCTGCAAATTATTTCCCCGTCGCTGCCTTCGGAGTGCTCGATGCTGTCTTTAAAAGGGCCTGTAAGCTCGCCGCGATGCCGGTATCGGTCGGCCAGTTGGACAATATCTTTTCTCCGATGGCAGTCGCGCTCGCCACGTTTCCTTCAGCGCGATAAACATCAAAGAGCCCATAGAGCGGCTGGGGACGGTTCGGCCCAAGCTTCGCACCCTCTTCATAATATTTCTGCGCATTCATAAGGTAGGCCGGATTGCCGATGTGGGCATATGCCGTCTCGTTGATCGCGCCCATCAGATAAAGGTCCTGGCCGAAGCTCATGCCCCTGCCCCGAGCGATGATCGGCGCGTAGTAGCCGTCAATAAAGGCGACGAGTACCGCGGTGGACGTCGGATCGGCGCTCTGTGAAAGGAATCCGAGGATATTGTTCGCGGTGTTCCTCACCAATTCTTCCTGCCCGACGGGCGAGGGATAATCAAGCGGCGCGGCCAGTCGCGATTCCAGTTCGTTCAAGGAGGTCACGGGGGAAGTTTGCAGTCCTTGGAGTGTGGCAATAAACATCTCTGCTTTGCGCATCGGGAAATATGACCCGTAAACGGTAACGGCGAGAATAAAAAGCGAAATGGCGACGGCAATGACTTGTTTCGTGGTTTTCGTCATGGGTTTAATGATTCCCTTCGTTCCCCGAAGTTTCGGCGCGATCCCGCCCGAAATAATAGGCCGCAAACGCCACAAAAAGGAAGAGGGAGAGGGACATCGGAAAGACGTCAAAGATAGCAACTCCTTGTCCGAGATATGCCGCCGGAATTGCGAGGATGATCCCTCCCAAAATAACGCTCAATGCTTTGCGGCGATGGGTCCTGAAAAATTCCCATACGAAGACGACAAAGATGCCGAGATAGCTCACGAGCCCCACGATGCCGGTCTCGGAAAGATAATCAAAGAAAACGCTGTGTGCGCGGTCAAACCATGTCTCAGTGTTTCTCCCGGGCACGAAAAAGTTTGGATTAAAATGTCGGTCGTACACGGCGGTGAAATTTTCGGGACCCCAACCCAAAACTGGCCGTTCCAAAAACCCTTGCCATGCTTCGCCCCAGACCCATAAGCGGGTCTGTGCCGTCTCGTCCGACAAGCTGAGCTGCAACAATCTTCCTTCGGGCAAATTTTTCACAAAATTTGTGTTGCGCACCGCAAAACCGATGCCGCCGAGGACAAGAAAAATGGCGAGTAATATTCCTGACCATTTCCGTTCCTGTCGCGTCCCTATAAATAAAAGATAGATCAGGAACACGAGCACGCCGAGCATGATCCCGAGGAATGCGCCGCGCGTCTGGCTTAAAAAGAAGAAAAAAAGGAAGAAAACAATGAGGAGGCCATAACCCCATGCGGTTACTTTCGTTGCGCGCCTTTCCCGCCGCGCGGCGATCCATAAATATCCCGCAAAAAACATCGAAAATATAAGATACGGCGCGACGTATGCCGGATTCCCAAGCGATCCTTCAAAACGGCCATCAATCAATTTATGGAGCCAGCCGGACGGCATAGTGTTGCCGGTATATGGCCCGATGAAGCTCGCGGTCCCAAAATTCGCGAGGAGCCCGTAGCCGATCATGAGAACCGCCGCACCGAGCGAAAAGCCAAAAATGCGGCGCCAGTCCTTTTCTTCGCGGAACAAAAACACGAGCAAAAGGAAAAACAGATAATAATGGATTGTCTGAAAACCGCCTTCGCCGCGTTCATAGTTTGACCAGAATGCCGCATGGATGTCGTAGGCGAAGACGCAGGCGAGGAGCACCGCCACAACGAAGATCGTGACCATCCGCACGAGCGGTTTTCGGAAGAGCTGTTTCAGCCGGCCTTCTGCCTCCCCCGCACGCGCCTCAAACGCCCACCAAAAAAGCGTCGCGACGAGTGAGAGCTCAATGGCAAACCTGAAAAACCAATCCTTGCCCCCGATAAACGGAAAAAAGATGGAATCCATCACGATAATCGCCGCGAAGACCGCCGCGTAGAGATACCACTTCGCGATCCGCTCGAAGGATTGCCCAAACGCCTTGGCTGCAACGCCAAGGAGCGGCAGCCCCGCAATGATCGTAAAAACTCCTGCGTGGTTCAAAATAGTATCTGACATGAACAATGAAATTAGTATAGCATAACGGACAACATGCGCAAGAAGATTGAGGCCCGGCCTCCGAAGGAGGCCGGGCCTCGGTTATCTGTTATCGCGCGTACTCCACGGCCCGCATCTCGCGGATGACATTCACCTTGATCTCGCCGGGATATTTGAGCTCCGACTGCACGCGATCGGCAATCTCACGCGCGAGTTCGAGTGCGCGGAAATCGTCTATCTTTTCCGGAATCACGAACACGCGCAATTCTCTGCCGGCCGAAATAGCATACGCATTCTTTACGCCAGGGAAGCTCGTCGCGATCTTTTCAAGGTCGCCGAGCCGCTTCACGTAATTCTCAATCGTACCCCGCCGGGCGCCGGGCCGGGCCGCGGAGAGAACATCTGCCGCCGTCATCACAAAGGCCTCGGGCCGCGCATAGGGATAATCCTCATGGTGTGATTGCATGGTCTCGATCACCTTCTCGCTCTGGTTATACTTGCGGAGGATCTTCATGCCAAGGTCCACGTGGGTGCCTTCCACCTCGTGGTCAATGGCTTTGCCGATATCGTGGAGCAACGCTCCCCGTTTCGCTACGTCAGGATCAAGTCCCAGCTCCCGTGCCATCATTTCGGCAAGGTATGCTACTTCGATGGAATGGGTCAGCACATTTTGGCCAAAGCTTGTCCGAAAGTGGAGCCGTCCCAAAAGCTGGAGCAGTTCTTTCGGCAAGTCAAAGATGCCAAGATCTTGTGCCGCCGCGTCGCCAATTTCCTGGGTGCGCTTCAGAAGCTCGTTCCGCGCTTCCTCAACCTTTTCTTCTATTTTCGCCGGTTGAATTCTTCCGTCCTTTACCAATTTTTCAAGCGCAAGGCGTGCCACTTCGCGGCGATAGGGATCAAACGAAGAAATGATAATACCGTCCGGCACTTCATCAATGAGAAATTCCACGCCGGTGACCCGCTCGAGCGCCCGGATGTTCCGTCCTTCGCGCCCGATGATCTTTCCTTTCATGTCGTCATCGCTGATCGGAAACACCGTCGTCGTAATGTCAGAAACGTGCGACCGGGCGTACCGCTGGAGGGCGGTCGTGATGATGCCGATCGCCTTTTTCTCGATCTCCTCACGATTCTCGCGATCGATCTTTTGAATGGTCTGCGCCAAATCCTGCGACCGGTCCTCTTTTGCGTGGCGCAAAACCTGTTCCTGCGCCTCTTTCACCGAAAGGCCTGCAATTTCCTCGATTTTATGGTCCGCTTCTTTCTCCTTTTTCACTAAGCTGTCTTCCTTTGTCCGCAAGGCGTCTTCCCGCGCGCGGACCGAACTCTCTTCCCGAGAAAGATCGCCTGACCGCTTGTCGAGCAATTCCTCTCGCGATACGAGACGCGTTTCGATCGCATCTAGTTCCTTCCGGCGTTCCTTTTCTTCATTTTTCGATTCAACCAAAAAAATCGCCGCCTTTTCTTTCGCGTCGAGCACAATCTCTTTCGCTTTCGTCTCTGCCTCGGCAAGCCGGTGTTCAATCTGGCCTTCTACCGAACCGAGTTTTTTACCGACAAGATACCGACGCCCGAGAAATCCCGCTCCGATACCGACCGCCAAAAAAACAACCGCGAGTAATGCTGTTTCCATGTTGAGCAAAAGTCCCTATTGGTTTCAATGTTCGTTGCATGGCGAAATATGAAATTCGACGAGGGAAAATAATTTTATGACTCTTTATGTTTCCCCATGGTAGCACAAAACCCGAGCCAAATGCAAATCGTGGCCAAGAATCTCTTGCGCTCGCCGCGACGACACCAACGATGAAGCCGCTGACAGAAACATATATCCAAAAGGGCCACACACTGGAGGCCCTTTTGGCGTTGCTAATCTCGGGCGATCACGATGGCGCTAATGGCCAAAACGGCTCCGGAAGAGATCTTGCAGACCCCTGAGTTGGTTCATGAGGTTGTTTAAACGATTCTGTACGTCGCCATTCATGTTGCTGCTGCCATTGCCCTCGTTGTTCTCGTTACCGTTACCTTTGCCTTCGCTGTTCTTTTCCGGAGGATTCGCTGGCCGTGGTGCCGTGATGCTGTAATCGCGAACCACGTTGGCCGCCACAACCATCGGCGAAGATGTGGTCACTCTTCCTGAAACGCCGACTTCATCGCCGACCGCGATCTGTTGTACCGGAGTAGTCGTGCTGTTCGCTTTGTCGTTGCGGAAAAAGAATTCAAGCGGTCCCATGCCGGAAAGAATGCCTGACCAATCCACCGTGTAGGTGATACCCCACACTTGCGCCTGGAAAGAGCCCGCACCCACACTCGTCACGATCATCCCGTGGGCCAAGAACTGTCCATTTTCTCCTTGAATAGAGAGAGATGGTTTCATAATCTTCGGCTGGGGCGCCGGAGGGGGCGGAGGGGGCGTTGTCGAGGCCGGCACGAACGTTTCCATAATCGTGCAAGAGGCAGTACCTCCTGCCGATATCGGCCCTGAACAATTGCCGTTCGTGCTTGCTGTGTAGTTCGCGAGAGAAGAAGCCACAACAGCGTATGTTGTGCTTGCGTTCACCACGACCGCCGTGCCGGAACTGCTGCCCGCAAACGAACTCGGGACGGCATTCGCGCCGCTTATCGAAACCATGAAGCTGGATGGAACCGCTCCGCCGCCGCTCGAATTATTCACTGAAACAAAAACATCAAGCGTGCTCGTCGGCGCGGGAATTGAGGTTACCGTCGCCGAACAGGTCCCGGTCGCCGTCGTGGAAGACGCATCGGTTGCCGTTACGATCGCGCTATAGGTGCCGTTCGCCGCATACGTTGCGGTTATGGAAGTACTCGTGCTTCCCGCAACGTGCGAATCGCCGGACCAGAGGAAGCCATACGGCGAATTGCTGCCGCTTGACGTCGCTGTCCAAGTGATTTGGTTGCCGGAAACGCTGCCCGCGCAGGAAGCCGTAAGCGTCGCCGCTTGCGCCTGTGCCACAACGACCAGAACAACAACCATTGTGAAGAGGGCTCCAAATGCCAGCAATTTAGCTTTGTTAGTCATTTTCGTAGTTTTAGTTATTTTTAGCCGACCTTTGCATATAAGTGTGCGTAGATAAAACGGCTGCCCCACAGAAAATGTTACAGGAAGGGGGCTTTATATTTCGATCCCGGCAGGCGGTTGCCGGTGAGGCAAAGAACTTCAATGTTTTTGAGGAAAATTCTGGTATGATGAGAATCATGTCGGATTATCTCGGGCTTACGCAAAAGGAAGCGGCGGCACGACTTGCGAAAATCGGGCTGAATGTTCTACCCGAGGCTCATGCTGGCTTTATAAAAAAACTTTTCAGGTGGTTTATTTCGCCGATCAGCTTGATGCTCCTCGCGGCAGCGTTCCTTTCGCTCTACGACGAGAAAGTTTTTGATTTCTATTTCATTCTTTCGCTCGTTGCGGTGAATTTCCTTGTGACCTATTTTCAGGAACATCGCGCCGACGAGGCCATCAAGAAACTCAATCAGCATCTTGCGGCATGGGTAAGGGTTCTGCGGGACGGCGTCTGGAAACGAACCGAGTCCCGGCTACTCGTTCCGGGCGATCTCGTGGAGGTCGGCGTCGGCGACATCGTTCCTGCTGATGGAACGCTTACAGAGACAACCAACCTTTCCGTCAATGAGGCCTCACTTACCGGCGAATCCTTGCCAAAGGATAAAAAAATCGGCGATACCGCATATTCTGGATCTTATGTCTCGACGGGAATCGCACAGCTCACCATCACGGCAACCGGTCCGCGGACACAATTCGGCAAAACGGCGCTCCTCGTGGAACGGACAGTGAAAAGAAGTTCTCTTGAAAAAGATATCCTGAGCATCACCCGTTTCCTGTCGTTTCTCTCCGCCGGCGCGGTTCTCATCCTGACTATTGTTTCCTTCTTGAACCATGTGTCGGTCACGGAAACGCTTACACTCGACCTCAGTTTGGTAATCGCCGGCATCCCGATCAGTTTGCCGGCAGTGATGACGCTCGTCATCGAATACGGCGTACTCGGCCTCGCAAAACGCAATGCTATTGTGCGTCGCATCTCGGCCTTGGAGGACTTCGCAAACGTGAACCTCGTCCTAACTGATAAAACAGGAACGCTTACCAAAAATGAGATTACTATTAAGGATATCGTGCCCTACGCGCCGTTCTCGCGCGACAGTGTGCTTACCTATGCCGCTGCGGCATCGTCCCGCGACGATCGCGGGGACATCAGTTTGGCGATCAGCGCAAAGGCGGAGGAAGAGCGGACGGATATGCAAGGTATTTCCGTAGAACAATATATTCCCGTTGATTCGGGGCGGAAGCGCGTCACGGCCACCCTTCGTAAAAACGAAATCGACACCGTCGTTTCGCTCGGCGCCGCGCAAGTGATCGAAACTTTGTGTGTCCTTTCGGACAGCGTCCGGTCTTCCTTTCGACACGACATCGAAACGCTGTCGGCGCGCGGATATCGCATTGTTGCGGTGGCGGTGAAGCAGGGCGGCAACGGCGAAGAAAAAGAAATGCTTCTGGCGGGACTCATCGTGTTTTCCGACACCATCGAGCCGGATGCGAAGAAAACCATTGATTTTATGAACGCGAACGGCATCGCCGTGAAGATGGTCACGGGCGACAACCATGCCATCGCCCGGGAAGTTTCCCGCGAACTCGGCTTCACCGGCAACATCATTGCGAAAAGCGATCTCGGGAAAGTGTCGTGGAACGCGGCAACGCCTGAATGGTGGAACGGCATCTCCGGATTTTCAGAGGTCCTGCCAGAAGACAAATATCATCTCGTGGAGGAGGCAAAAAAATATTTCACCGTTGCCTCGACCGGCGACGGCGTGAATGATCTCGCGGCTCTCACAATGGCGAACGTCGGCATCGCGGTCTCGCGCGCCGTAGATGCTCTGAAGGCAAACGCCGACATTGTTCTCACCCTGCCCGGCATTTCCGTTATTAAAGATGCCATTCTCGAAAGCCGGAAAATTTTCGTTCGCCTCTACACGTACTCAACCTACCGGATATCGGAAAGCCTGCGCCTCATCGTCACGGTGGCGGTCTTGGGCATCGCGGTCGGCGCGTATCCCCTGACGCCGCTCCAGCTCATTCTGCTCGCACTCTTAAACGACCTGCCAATCATTTCGCTCGCCACGGACAAGGTGAAGATCGCGAATCGGCCTTCAAAAATAAATGTTAAAAAACGGTTTATCCTGAGTTCGTCCTTCGGCCTCGTCGGCGTTACGAACAGTCTGCTTCTGTTCTTCATCGCGCGCGCCCTCGGACTCCCGTGGGCGGCGATTCAAACCGTTTTTTTTCTGAAGCTCACGGTCGGCGGCCACCTGCTGATCTATGTCGCGCACACGAAAGAACGTTGGTGGAAATTTCTGCCGAGCAAACAGGTGATCGTCGCGACAACGATCACGCAGGCGCTCGCAACGGTACTCGCGCTCACGGGGCTCTTTATGGGTGGCCCGATTTCCTGGCAATGGGTAGCCTTTATTTGGGCGTGGGCGTTCTTCTGGATGCAGGTAAGCGAGCTCGTGAAGCCGCTTCCGGAGAAGGCCGCGCGGCCCGTAGCGGTGCCGGCATAGAATCGACGGATAATGTTATGATAAGGGCGAGACATGAGGAATTTTATTTTAGGATTTGTTTTGACGCTGGTTTTGGTCGGGATCGTTTATGTTGGTTCTTTGTTGCTCCATGGGTTCTTCGGTGGACCCGCACCCGTAGCGTCAAACAATCTTGTACCGGGCGCCCATGATTTCGGTTCGCTCACCGTTTTAATTTTCGGAAAAGGACAGCCCTTGTCTAACGTGGAAGTTGATATCGGCACCGTGGGAGAGCGTGGCCCCACGGGACCCATGAGTTATGCGGTGACCGATGCGCATGGCGCCGCTACATTCGAAAAAGTGCCGGTTGGAAATTTCAATATCTTTTTCAACACCAATCATTTTCCGGCTGCGTACCAAACGCCGCTCCAAAGTGCGTTGCCTTCGGTCCATATCGTCAAAGATCAACCGGCCGAAACGAGAATTGATTTAGCTCCACAATAAACAGAAATGCGCCGTTTCATTATCTTGAGCAGCGTTGTACTTGTTTGCTTATTCGGCGCCGCGCCCGCGGTCTTCGCACACGAAGCTTACGTCCTGCCGGCGAGCGAATTCCAAGCCGGGCTCAATGTTTTCGCCAAAAATCCTTTCGCGCCGCTTATTGATGCGAGCCATCTCGGAACGTTTCTCCTCATCGCGGTTCTCGTCGCCATTTCCTATCTTCTGTCATTCTTTTGGTCCGCGACGAGCTGGTCCGATTTTCTGGACCGTTTCATCAAAAAAGCTGCCGTAATAGGGCCTCTCATCATACGCCTCGCCGTGAGCGCATCGTTCTTCTATTCCGCGCAGGCAAATGTGATACTCGGGCCGGAACTGCAACTCACCGCCGTGCCGGGCGGTGCCATCATCCGTTTTTTCCTCTTTCTTCTCGCGATCATGATCCTTCTCGGAATTTTTACCGAAGCAGCCGGGGCGGTGTCCCTCGCGCTTTTCGCCGCGCTTGCATGGCACTTCGGATGGTACATGGCGACCTACGCCAACTATTTCGCGGAATTCGCGGTTCTCACCGTTTTCGGCTCGCGCTTCCTTTCTCTTGACCGCCTGTTTTTCGGGCAGGAACGTTGGATCCATAAGCTCAACCGCTACACTTTTTTTGAAGTGCCATTCGTGCGCATACTCTACGGCGTGGGGCTCATCTACGCCGGCTATACGATAAAATTCGTCCACCAGAATCTGACGGTCGCGGTTTACAACCAGTATCACCTCGTAAACTTTTTCCATGCAAGCGCGGGATTCATCGCCGCCGGC
>CAZADL010000011.1:0-22778 GCA_964483915.1 uncultured Candidatus Saccharibacteria bacterium
CATTACGTGCCAAGGAATATTCAAAAAACCAACCCAAAATTCAGCGGTGCCCCCGAGGGCATGACCCCGTGGCGTTGGTTCGCAAGCGTCGGCTATCGTTTCAACCATGCCGGGGAAAATCTCGCCGTGAACTTCCCGACTTCGCGGGACGTCGTGGACGCGTGGATGTGGTCCCCCGAACACCGCGCGAACATTTTGAATCAAAATTTTACGGATGTTGGGGCAGCGGCCGCGCAGGGAAAATTGAACGGCGAGACGACCGTCTACGTCGTAGCATTCTTTGGAACGTCTGCCGATACGGTGGTTAGTGTCCCACTTGCGCCTGAAGCAGTGCCAAGAGCTGTTGGAGCAGCGCGAGCAATTGAAGCTGGAGCTGCTCAAGCTGGGTTTGTGCCGTAGTAGTTCTTGCTCCTAAAACCTGCCCATTGATCAAGGCATTGAGTTTCGCCCGCGTGAGGGGTTCCATAAAGCCGGTGACCGGCAATCCATATTTCTTTTGGAAGGCCTTGACCGCTTGGAAAGTCAACGGACCGAATTGCCCGGTGATGGGACCCATGTAGAAGCCGAGCTGCGTGAGCAACGTCTGCAATTCCGTCACGTCGGGACCCAAAGAGCCGAGCGAGAGATCGCCCGTAAAGTTAAACGTTGAAGCTCCGAGTACCTGCCCCGGTGTGGTCGTTGAAGCGCCGAGAACGGTCCCCTTGGTTGTTGTGGGGGTCGTTGGAGGCGTCACGGGGGCCAGCGAGAAGCTTGCCGTAATGCTGTGATTGCCGTTAACGCCCGTGAAGGTGTAGTTTGAAACCGCACCAGTGGAAACCCCGTCAACAAGCACATCCGCAATTTTATAACCTAAGGCCGGAGCGATGGCAAATGTTTCATTGGCGCCGCTCGGAACATCGGTCAACGTGGCCGGAGAGATCGTGCCGTTAGATCCTTGCGTCACGGTGATCGTGTTGAGCGTTCGTCCGCCCGATGTAGGAGCACCGCCGCCGGCAGGCGCCGAAAAGGTTTCCGTGATGGTGCACATTGCCGAACTTCCGCCCAAGATAGCGTTGTTATCGCAGTTCGTTTTGGCCTGACCGTAATTTGTGACAGATGAAACGTTCACATTGTAATTAGCGTTCGCATCAATCAAGACCGGCGTGCCCAAAGTGTCGCCAGGGAAAGAAGACGTGCTTGCGCCGGATGCCAACACGCTCACGGTGAAGTCAGATGACACAGCACTGCCGCCCGCTGAATTGTCAACAGTAAGAATGACGTTCAACAGTCCCTCGGTGGATGGGATATAGATGAATTGATCCGCCGTAACCACGAGGCTTGTGCCGCCGGGTGTCGTAACGGTCATGTCAACCGTCCCTGTTCCTGCCGGAGAGACCGCCGTGATCAAAGTATCGCTCGCGACGGTAAAGCTCGCCGCTGGAGTACCGCCGAAAGCAACGGCAGTGGCGCCGCTAAAACCGGATCCGGTGATCGTCACATTCGTTCCACCCGCCTCCGGACCGAAAGCCGGAGACAAGGAAAAGACCGAATCTGCCGCAACGCTGAAATCAACAGTGTAGGTATTCGTGGCTCCGTTCTGCGCGATTACAAGCACGGTTGCCGTACCCGGCAGGCCAGAGGCCTGCGTGGTGGATGCGGTTGCTAGCGGATCATTCGTTGTTGCCGCAACGGTGGGCGTTGTCGTCGTGCCATGCGGCAGAACATCGGTGTAGGAAGTCATGCCCGAACTGAAGCTCGGCGTGAGCGTTCCCGCCGAGACGGTCAAAGTGCTCAAGGTGGCATCGTCGGTCCCGATAATTGAGAAATTATTGCTGGTCGTCGCACCAGTCAAACTACTGTAGTTCGCATCAGTCGAAGCAAGGTCAACCGTAATGGCGTAGGTGCCGGGATCGGTCGGTACGGTCGTGGTGCCGTTATATTTGATGTTGCTCACGGTACCATCCACGGAACTCGTGATATCCGCCGCCTGCGGAGAACCATTGTAGGTGACGAAGGGATTGGTTACCGAAAGAGTTGGTGTGGCTTGGCTGATTAAATCAGCAACGATGCCGGTTGCGTTGTTGTAATTGCCAGTGACATCAGTAAACGTCCATGGATCGCTATTATAGGAACCTGCATTCGTGTGCGTGGTGCCGGAAAGATCGAGATCGCTGTTCAAGCTTGAACTTGAAACGCCGGTCGCGGATCCAGTCGCCGTATGAGCTGATCCGTCGTATGTTACAGAATAAGGAGTAACGATGATGGTCGGATTCGCCTTGCTAACCGTCAATGTTGCCGTTCCCGTGCTCGAAGCGTAATTAGAATCACCAGCGAAGCTCGCGCTGATATAGCCTGAATGAGTCCCCGCAGCAATGCCGGACAAGCTCACGCCGGTAAGGGTCGCGACTCCGCTACTGTTGGTGGTTGAACTGCCGACCGGCGTATTGTTGAGGCTAAACTGGATGGTTTTGCCGCTTATCGGCGACGAAGAAGCGAGCGTCGCGGAAAGATCAACTGTGCCGCCATACGTGCCGGTCGCGTCCGAAGGAGTCAGGGTCGTAGCGGTAATTGCGCTCGTGACCGTGACTATTGGCGAAACGCCAATCGGCGTCAGTGAATGCCCATGGCCTCCACCATTTTCGGTCTCAGTTGTGAACGTGGAACTGGTTGCAGTCGCCGGCGCGGTCAGATTATCATATTGGAGATCAAAGGAATTATTGTTGTTGCAACCACCGATATCTACAGTGATGGTGTTCGACGATAGATGGATATCATTTTTGCCGTCTTTCGGATTATTACCACAGTTGGCATTGGCGATAGTAACAAATCCCGCAGTACTTGAACTACTATCTTGCGGGGTCGTCCATCCGGAAGGTACCGTAAGCGTCAATTGTGAGCTACCGGAAAAATCATATCCAGAATTGTTGGTAAAGTGAAAAGTAAAATCATTATTGGTGCTTGCAGAAACGACGGATGTCGGGCTAACCGTCATCGTGCCGTCGCCATCAGATGCTGATGGTCCTGCCATCGCAACCGAACCTGCGATGAGCGACGCAGCCGCAACGGCGACGACGCCGAATTTTATTAAATTTATTTTTGTCAAATAGTTTTTTATGATTTTTTAATTTTTAATTTGTTTTTAATGTTTATTTATTTATTTTTGTTCGTTTTCTTTTTTTTCCTAAATCCTATTGCCGCGGCCCTTTGTTTTTAACTCTTGAGCGAGCATAAAAACCCGACCTCCGGAGGAGATTGGGACAACCGACAAAATATGGATGATTTAGACACTTATAGAATGATTTTTTAATATCTTAGATCAAGATAAACTTAGTACAAAAAGCTATTAAAAGTCAAGTCCACCGTCCACAGCCCATCCCCCGCTTTTCCACAGCCGTATTTCAACCAAGACGATTTTTCGGCAGTATGAATTCCGTGTCCCGCTTGGCGAGGCTCGCCGAAGGTGGCAAGCACGGAATGACATTCACGGGGCAGGCTTGCACAGAATGACGAACTCTCCTCTGTCATTCCGGCGAAAGCCGGAATCCATACCTTACGTCACCTTCGCATTTCAACCAAGACAACGTTTTCGAGCGGTATGGATTCCGAATAGCCCTGTTGGGTTTCCGGAATGACAATATTCACCAAACTTCGGCGGCGCAGTCCTTGCGCTAATTTTTGTTTTGTTGTAAAGCCCACAGAAAGGGGGCGGTTAATATGAATATATCATCGATTCGGTAATTGAGTATGTTTGCGATCACGGAGATTATTTCGCAAGCATACTCCGCGGTGAGCAAGGCGGAAGCGCTCTTCGGGAAGAAGAGCGAGTGGCAAGGTCGCACGGGTGGTTTTCTCTGCGTGGCAGATTCCGCGAGTGGGCTTCCGTATGTCATGGCGTTAATCGGAAGCGTTCCTACGGAGAAGTTTCAGAAATGTTTTTCATTTTGCCAGGAGAAAGCCGTCCGGCTCGCCGCTCACCCGACCGACTTGAGCAGTTGGGAAAGTCGGGATTCCAGTAACGGAAGGTATGGTGGCGCTATCCGCGTGCAAGACCGCATTTTCTCATTTTCGGGAGCACCGGAGTTGGGCGACGAAGCGATGATGCTCGCGGCGGCTTGCGGCTGCTATCGTCTCGGCTACCATGTCGGCGGCCCGGACCTTGATCTCTTCAACCGGATCGCCGCGCGCAGCGGCAATCCCTACTAGGAGCCGCTCCGCAGGGCGTTAAGGTGACTTGGTATCAGAAAAAATCTCGACTGCATGGTTCCCCCAGCGGTCTTTTTTTATTTGTCATTACGTCTGAATGTATAGTAAAATAAAAGCAGTCTTCAACAAAAAAAGGGGGGCGCATGATAAAACCGGTTCGGGGTTACAGGTCAAAATGCTGTCATGCCAAAGTAAAAATCGAGGGCATACCCGATTTTTTGGGAAGAAAGGAAGTTTGTACCTATAATTTTTCTTGCCTTCGGTGTCGCAAACCGTGCGATGCGATAAAACTAAAAGGACACAAACGGAAGGCATGTACAGCAAAGAAGCGGATCCAAGCACAGAAAAAGCGATTGGATTTCCAGGGCAAGGTGCTCCGAAAGTTGCTTGAGCTCCTTGACGGGATCACCATTCATCCCGTCAAGGGAGTAATGCTTACGCCAAAGAAAAAACTCCAGCTCGCCGAGTTGCGGAGAATGGAGCAGAAGCTGAACAAGCAATGAACGCTATAAAGCCGCTGGCCTTCCCAGCGGTTTTTTTATCCTATTCTCCCACAAAAAGATTTTCCAGCTGGAGCCGCGGGTTCAGGGAAAAATTCGCTTCGCGGTCCGCAAGCTCAAGCGTGCGATGCCAGAGCAGATTTCTGGTTTTACTTTCTTTTCCACTCGCGATCGCAATGATCAAGGCGCCGATGAATTTGTTGAAATTGAACTCGTCCGGCTCCAAAATCTCTTTGATAAGATCCCGCCGCGCCGCCGGCTGGGCTTTCAGGAGTTTTTCCGCAAGCGCGATATTGTTTTGTAAATTTTTATCCTCCGCGAGGCGGATCGCGAGGCCGGACTTCCCGAACGACCGCTTGGCAAATATTTTGGCGTCAGCTACCGGCAGTTTCCGTTCTTTCACGAGCCACGCAACAATCTCTTTTTCGGGAACCAGCCCGAAATAAACTTTTTCAATGCGCGACAGAATGGTCGCGAGCAACCCTTCAGGGTCAGACGAAATAAGAATAATGAGCGATGACGGCGGCGGCTCCTCGGTGATTTTGAGGAGTGCGTTTTGCGCTTCAGCTGTAAGAAATTCTGCTTCATCAAGAATAAGCGTTCGGCGCGGACTTGCGTTCGGTTTTTGCCAAAGAAAGTTTTTGATCTCGCGCGCCGCGCCGATGCCGATGGAATCCCCTTTCTTCTCGAGATCCAGCTGCTTCGCGAACGCAAGATCTATCGTTTTGCTTTCCTGAAGTACTTCGTTCTCCGCGGGTGGCTCAAAAACGCCTTTCTCTAAAAATCGCGCCAAGGCCGCCGCGCATGTCCGCTTCCCAACCATCGCCGGACCGTAGAAAAGGTACGCGTGGCCGAGCATACCGGAATCCGCAAGTTTTTTGAAATCGGCAATAATCTTTTCGCGACCGAGGATCATGCGATCATTATAACGGATGAGCGGCCAATCCAAAAACGGTTGGCCTACGTTAAGGATTTCGAAATACCCGCCCAAAATGCTATCATAAGGCCAGTAAACGGTATTCGTATACACGGAGGTATACCATGATCTTTAAGCGTTTCAAGCCGCTCACGGCGCTCTTCATCGTTCTCGTGCATGCCGTTGCCGGCTATGCCGTCTGGAAAATATTCCACGGCGGTTTCCCGCCCGCTGCATGGGGGACATTCGTCCTCATGTGGGCCGTAACGGTTCTCAGCATCACGGTCGTGTACCACCGGTACATGACGCATCGGGCTTTCACGGTTCCTTCGCCGTTTTTTGAAAAAATTCTTTATACGCTGCCAACGATGGCGTTCCAAGGCGAAGGCATCTGGTGGGACGAAACTCACTCACGGCACCACGCCTACGCGGACATGGAAGGCGATCCTCATCGTCCGACCGAATTTGGCGGCGGACTCAAGGGTTTCCTGTGGGCGCATGTTGGCTGGATCTTCTTTGAACTGGCTCCCGTGCCATCGCCCGCGTACCGCCCGCCGCCGCACTTCCAGCAAAGCGCAGGCCTCCGGTGGCAGAAAAGATATTATCTGCCGCTTGGTATCCTGCTTTCGTTCGGCATCCCCTATCTTCTGGCTAGCTGGGGCGGTCTCGTCCTCGCGGGATTCTTCCGCCTCGCTCTTTGCTGGAATCTCGCGTGGTCGGTGAATTCTTTTTGCCACACGATAGGCGGTCGTGCGAAAGACAGCATGGGACGCCGGATGCAGACGCGGCGGGCAAGAAACTTCCCGCTCCACTGCGTCTTGAATGCCGGTGCAATCCTCTCCGGCGGCGAGTTCTGGCATGCCAACCACCATGCGCGCCCGTACTCGGCGTTCCTCGGCTGGAAGCCGTCCCAGTTCGATCCGGGAGGATGGCTCGTTCGGGCCGGAAGGGCTGCCGGATTTTTCCGCAACGTTGAACTGCCGAACGTTTAGCCGAAAACTCCATCATCTCAGCACTTCAGTAACTTCAAAGACCGCCCGTTCCTCGCGCGGTTTGCCCCACAGAGCTCTCTTGAGCGAAGTGGGGCTTATTTTTTTTTGCCGCAAGCAGCAAAACAACTCCATCATCCCGCGCCACGATACGGCCTGCAGGCAGGCAGGAAGGAAAGAATCTAGAACAACCTATCTTTTTATCCCGCAAAGTAATTTCCGGCTGCATTACTACGCGGAAAATGCGATCTTACGATTATCCACCACGGAAACCAGCTCTTTTTCTCCCGAGGGAACCGTCTTGGAAAAATTTAGCACCTCAAAACCGAGGAGGTTCCCCTTTTTATCATAATCAACCAAATGATCTCCGCGATCTTCGGTTTTTGAAATTTTCCCTTTTTTCAGCTTGATATAAAGGGCGTCCGCAGTTGTATCTATTTTTATTTGCATGATGATAATCCCCGATATGCCGTTACGATACCGTATAGCCTATTTTTATCGTAGCACAAGAATATCTCGATGAAAACAGAACGCAAATGTTCTTTAATGATTTTTTAATCTCTCTGGATCACGTATTGTGGCACGGGATGACGGAAAAGAAGGGGGGGCCGAGGAGAAGATAAAGACGGGAGCACGGATGGTCCGTCTTCACGGACCATGACAGAGAAAAGAAAGGATTCCTCGCGGGGCTCCGCCTCAGGCGGACAAGTCGGAATGACAACGAAAGAAAGGATTCTTCGCTCGCGCTCAGAATGACAGGTTTTAAAGCTTGGAATGATAACTATTTCCCAACCTTCTTGGTCAACTCTTTTATTTCGTCCCACAGGAGCGCGGCGAGTTCGAAGTCAAGGCGTTTCGCGACTTCTTTCATGTCGCGTTCTTTTTCGGCAATAAGCGCCTTGAGCGCGGTCTTTGACCTGGGCACCGGCTTGGTTTCAAGCTTCAGGATCTTATCAATATCCACTTCGGGCAAAATGTCCGTGATTGCTTTTACGATCGTGGTCGGTGTGATGCCGTGCTCTTTGTTGTAGGCGACTTGGAGCTTGCGGCGGCGATCAGTTTCTTTTACGGCACGTTCAATGGAGCCGGTGATCTGATCTGCATAGATAAGAACCTCCCCTTCCACGTTGCGCGCCGCGCGGCCGATCGTCTGGATAAGCGAGACCTCGCTCCGCAGGAATCCCTCTTTGTCGGCGTCCAAAATAGCTACCAGCGAAACCTCCGGCAAGTCAAGCCCTTCGCGGAGCAGGTTCACGCCGACGAGCACTTCGATCTTCCCTTTCCGCAGATCAGTGAGAATTTTAATGCGATCGAGCGTCTTTACGTCGGAGTGAAGGTAGTTCACTTTCACTTTTTTCTCTTCAAGATACGCCGAGAGGTCCTCGGCCATGCGCTTTGTGAGGGTCGTTACCAGCACGCGTTCATGTTGTTTCACCCGTTCTTCAATGCGCTGGATAAGATCGTCCACCTGCCCGCGCGCCGGACGAATGGTGATCTTTGGATCCACAAGCCCCGTCGGCCGGATGATTTGTTCCACTGTCTGCTTGCTCTTTTCGGTTTCATATGGTCCCGGCGTCGCAGAAGTATAAATCACCTGCCCGACCCGCTCCTCAAATTCCGGAAATCGCAACGGTCGGTTATCAATCGCGGACGGCAAACGGAATCCATATTCAACGAGCGTTTTCTTACGCGCCGCGTCGCCGTTCGACATACCCGCTATCTGCGGCACGGTCATGTGCGATTCATCAATGATCGTGAGGAAATCCGGCTTGCCCCGCCCCTCCGACGTTTTATTTGGAAGGCGGGGGAAATAGTCCAGAAGCGTATCGGGGGCTTCGCCCGCAGGACGGCCCGAAAGATGGCGGGAATAATTTTCTATGCCGTGGCAATAGCCGACTTCGCGCATCATCGCAAGATCGAACTTCGTGCGGCGCTCCAAGCGTTCCGCCTCGAGCAATTTTCCTTCGCTCTCGAGCTTTTTCAACTGGTCACGCAGTTCCACCTGGATCTCTTTGATCGCCCGTTCGCGTTCCGGCGCTTCCGTGATGAAATGTTTCGCCGGCGCAAAGACGACATCCGCGACCTGCGGCGTTTTGCCCGGCTGGAATCCTTTCACCGGATCGATTTCGTAAATCGCCCGGATGATGCCCGCAACGACTTCAAAATTATAAATGACCTCGCGGTCGGCCGGCATGATCTCCCAGCTCTCGCCGCGCAAACGATACGTCCCGCGCCTCAAATCGGCGATCGTGCGGCTGAATTGAAGCTCCACCAGCTTCCGCGAAAAATCTTTTCGCTCGATTTTGTCGCCGACTTTAAAATGGATGATATTCCCCGCGTACACTTCGGGCGCTCCCAAACCATAGATGCACGAAACCGATGCCACGACGATCACGTCGCGCCGCGTGAGAAGCGCGGTCGTCGCCGCATGGCGAAGCTTGTCGATCTCATCATTGATGAGCGCTTCCTTATCAATATAGGTATCGCTTGAAGGAATGTACGCTTCCGGCTGGTAATAGTCGTAGTACGAAACAAAATAGTTGACGGAGTTGCGCGGAAACAATTCGCGGAACTCGTTGCAAAGCTGTGCCGCGAGCGTTTTGTTGTGCGCGATCACGAGTGCCGGCTTCTGCATTTCGGCGATCACATTCGCCATCGTGAACGTTTTTCCCGAACCCGTAACGCCCAAAAGCACCTGGTCGCGGTAACCTTTGCGAAGGCCACGCACTAGTTCTTCAATCGCTTTCGGCTGGTCGCCTGCCGGCTTATTTTTTGAAATCAGTTCAAAAACCCGGTTTTCCATAATCCTAAGATACTATAAAACAAGCCGAATTGTCATTTCCTTTCTTTAGGAGACGCGGATGGTCCTGCTTCTCGCCTCGCCGGATCCGCCCCGGGAGATGACGTAAGAAAAAAATTGTCATCGTCCGCGAAGGCGGGCGACCCGTGCTTTTTTTTAATCGTTTTTTAATCCTCCGTAACGATACTATCGAGATGGATCGTGTATGGTACGTTTATATAATGGCCGACCATCCCGGCGGACTACTTTATGTCGGTATTACAAATAATATAGTCAGACGCGTTGAAGAACATAAAAATGGTGTAGCCGATGGTTTTACTAAAAAGTACCGCACACACTGCTTGGTCTATTACGAAACCTACGTAACGCCCTACGGCGCAATCCACAGAGAGAAGCAATTAAAACATTGGAATCGGGCATGGAAAATACGTCTTGTAAAAACGGATAACCCGACATGGCGCGATTTGTCGGATGAATTTTAGGGAGCACGGATGGTCCCGCTTCCGGGACCATGACAAGCCCTCCTTCGCCAAGAGCTACGGAGGGTAAACAAAAACCGCCTTTTCGCCTCACACGAAAAAACGGCTTTTGTTTTTTAACCAACCGACCTAACGAAATTCATTATAGCATTTTTTGTCGTAGCGCAAACCCACCCTGTGGATAAAGTGGTTTCATTCAACGCGGAACGGAATCATCGGTCGCTTTGCGAGCCATGCGAGCTCAGCGATTCGATCGTCCCGGCGAAGCCGATATCTGGAATTATCGTTCTTTTGCGGGAGCTGAAGGAGTCGGACCTTCGACAAATGTTTTGGAGACATTTATTATACCGTTTAACTAAGCTCCCCTTTCCCTTATTTTAACCTAACTTTTTTAAAAACACACCCGCTTCAAGCGGGATGTGTCTTGCTGCGAGAACTTGACTATTTCCCGGTGATCCGCGCTTCTTTGTGGAGTGTTTGCTTCCTGCACCAACTGCAAAATTTCTGGAATTCGATCTTCCGTTCCACCTTCTTCTTATTTTTGTGAGTGTAATAATTTCGCCGCTTGCAAACAACGCATCGCAACGTGATAAGTGTGTCGGCTCGTTTTACCTTTGCCATGGGGAAAATGATAACGCATCTAAGGAAAAAATGCAAATTTTCATTCTCCAAAAAACCACAAAACAAGATTATGTTTTGTGGTTTTTATAAACTGAGAGATCTGTACCGCTATCGG
Source organism: uncultured Candidatus Saccharibacteria bacterium (assembly GCA_964483915.1). Classification (GTDB taxonomy): domain Bacteria; phylum Patescibacteriota; class Minisyncoccia; order UBA6257; family 2-01-FULL-56-20; genus CAJAQL01. Next base: position 10,603 of record CAZADL010000011.1, read on the forward strand.
GATTTGAACCCGAGTTTCATGGATGAGAACCATGTGTCCTAGACCAGACTAGACGATGGCGGCAAAAAATAATTTTGGTTTATACTTCTCCTGTTGCCAAAGGTTCCGCCGTGATGGCGTGAACTACTTCATCGAGGCCCATGGCGTGCGAACCCTTGATGAGCACGAGGTCTCCCCGCTTCATAAGGTGCACGATCGGCTGGACCGCTTCCGTCGCCGTATCAAAAGAATAAATATCGTTTTTCCTCATGCCGGTTCCATGCGCCGCCTCGGCAATGAACTTCGCGCGTTCTCCGATCACGATAAGCAGGTCTGCGACGTTTGCTACCCGCTGGCCAATAGCCTCGTGGGCTTCAATCGTGTATTTCCCAATTTCAAGCATATCGCCCAAAATCATAACTTTCCGTATCGCCGGAAGCTCCCGGAGAGTGTCGAGCGCCGCATACATGGAAAGCGGACTTGCATTATACGAATCATCAACAATGAGGGTCTGCTTGATGCCGGGCCGAAGTTCCATGCGCGACGGCGCTGGAACATAGCTCGCAAGCGCTTCCGAAATGGTAACGAGGTTCATACCGGAAATCAAGCCGGTGCAGGCCGCGGCCGCCGCGGCATATGCCGCGGCTTTTCCCACAACACCGTCCATGCGGACCGGTACCGAGCTGCCCTCATATTCAAACTTGAAAGAAATGCCGAGAGGGACTCCATCCACCAGCTGATGCTCCAGCCGCACCACCCGCAGATCGGCGCCTTCTTCAAAACCATAGGTTATGACGCGCCCGCGCGTGTGATCGCGCATAGCGTAGGCCAGATCATCGTCGTGGTTCAAAATGGCGAAACCGGCCGGAAGGAGCCGCTCAATGAGCCGTGCTTTCTCGCGTGCCACCGCTTCCGGACCTGAATAAAACTCAACGTGGGCCGGAACATCACCGACCGCGGTCACGATGCCGATGCCCGGTCGTGCGATCCGCATGAGGCGCAAAATGTCGCCGGGGCGGTCGGCGCCATATTCCAAAATGAGCGCTTCGGGATAATGACGTGATTTCACAAGAATTCGCCACGCACTTACGAAAATAACCTTGATCCAGAAAATGAATTTGCGAAAACCTGCCGTGCCCGCCGGCTGATCGCGGCTTACCAGTTTCAACTCTTCTGCGTTCCAGCCACCGAGGATTGCAAGTGACATTCCTATTTCATTGTTCAGGTTTCCCTCCGCCATGCGGACGCGGCGGATTTTCGAAAGCACGGCGAAAACGGCGCGCTTGGTGGACGTCTTGCCGACACTCCCCGTCACACCGATAATCCTCGTCCGGTACCGCAGGGTCGTGAGGCGGGCAAGAAAAGTCAAAATGGGTCGAATGATTTTTACAGCAGTGGATTCCATGGAGTTCTTGTTTTCTAATCGCTAATCGCTAATCGCTAGTGGCCAACTATCCTGTCCGGCGGAATATTGTAGTAGTTGATGATGTACTGTGAAAATTCTTTGAATGCCGGCACGACGCTCATCACGGCGAGAGCCGTGGACGGGAGCGTGTCAATCTTAATGAGCGCGATGAAGCGCGGGTTGGACGTCGGCCCGAAACCGACATACGAGTCAATGACGTTATCCGTATAGCCGCCGTGGACCAGATCAGGAATAAAAGCTGTTCCGGTCTTCCCGGCAAGCGAGTAGCCATTGATGTTCGCGACCTGCGCTTTATCCACGGCCGAGATCATCATATCGGTCACCTCGGCGGCAGTTGTCGTGCTTATCACCCGCCGTATCACCTGCGGGGCAAGCGCGGCGTTGAGATAGGGCCGCATCAGCGTTCCTCCGTTGGCAAGCGTGGCGATGGCATTTATCAATTCCAGTGGCGTTACGGCAACTCCCTGCCCGTAGGAGGCGGTCGAAAAAGCCACTTGCGGAGCTTTTGAAGTCAACTGGCCCAGATTGCCAACCAGCTCCCCAAAAAGATCAATGCCCGTTTTCTCGTTCAGCCCGAATTTTTTAAGATACGAGGTAAAGATATCATTGCCCGTCTGCCCTTCCGCAAACACTGCGCCGGTATTGATGGAGTGTTCAATGACATTCGTCATCGTCGCGAGTCCGTAGGGTCCGTGCGTCATGAGATCATAGTTGCTGATCTTTTTACCGCTTACCGTAACGGTTCCGTAATCAGTATAGGTCGTGGTCGGAGTTATTTTCCCGGCGTCGATGCCTGCCGACATGGTAAGCACCTTGAAAACAGAGCCGGGCTCATACCGGATCTGTGTCGTCGGATTCAGAAAATTCCTGATGGAAGATGAGGCATAATTGTTCGGATCGAAGGTCGGATAACTTGCCATCGCAAGGATCTTTCCGGTCGTTGGCTCTTCAACGATAATGCTTCCGCCGGTCGCGCCGTTCGTGGTGATGAGATCTTGCAATATCTTTTCACCTTCAATTTGAATGTTTGGATCGATCGTAAGCGCCACATCGGTCCCTGCCGAAAGCACCGCATCATCATATTCTTCCACGCCGTAGTGGCCGCTCACGCCGGCGGATTGCGCATTCGGGCCGACAAACCCAAGGACCTGAGCTCCCACGGTATTCAAAGGATAATAACGCGCAGGTTCGTCGTTCACATAAATTCCCGGCAGATCGAGCGCGGCAACTGCGTTCGCTGTCGCAACGTCAGCTTTAGTAACCAAAAGCTCATAGTTATCGTGAGGCTTGCTCAATATTATTTGGAGCGCAGGTACCGTCGTATTTAAAATGGGCGCAAGCATATTGGCTTCCTCCGCGGCGTCCACGACGGCTGTGGGCACCGCATAAATTGTCGGAAAGTCTTTATCGATAGCAACCGGCAACGTGGTTCCGTTATTGTTGGTAAAATAAACCGCCCCGCGGGCGAGAGCGGCTGCGAGAGATGCAGATTGTTCCGAGGCGGCGCGTGCCGTATAATAATCCTTTTTAGCAAGTTGCAATTCCGAAACGCGATACAAAAGAAACGCATAGGTGGCGATTATCCCGATGATAAGCGGCAGCGTGCGGTTTTTCATTTTTCATTGCGAGACGCTATGGTGCGACCGTCACATACTGGGGTTTGGCGATGACGAGCCCGTCAGACGTTGCAATCGCGCTCAACTGGTCGGCATTGCCGAGCGTTACCACAATCTGGTTGTTGAGCGCGGTATTTTGCGCGCCAATCGAGTCCAGATCAGCTTTCGCGACAGCTAGTGCATGATTAAAGCTAACAATTCGATTATAGCTAGTAATCAGCCAAAAGGTACCGCCGACGAGGCCAAGCACGATCAGCGTAAGAAAAATACGGGAAAAAGTGCTGTTTTTATTAGGTTGAATAAAGGTCATGGTACTTAGTTTTTAGCGATTTTGTATTTTCCCGTCGCCCATCGCTCGCCACGAATCACTGCCGAAGTATCTCCCTGCTCTCAGTTTCGCCGAACGGCTGCGGGGATTTGCCGCAATCTCTTCGCGCGAGGGCGTGATTGGTTTTTTGGTAAATAATTCCAGTTTTGATTCCCCCGCCATAGTTTGAAATGCTTGCTTCACGATCCGGTCCTCAAGGGAATGGAAACTCATGACAACGATGCGTCCTCCTGGCGTGAGTATCTTTTCGAGAGACCCGAGCACCTGTTTTAAATTATCCAGTTCTCCATTCGCGGTAATCCGCAATGCTTGGAATGTTCGCGTCGCGGGATCAATGCGGCCGCGTTCATAACTTTTCGGAACGGCGGCGCGGACGATATCCGCAAGCTCACCGCTCGTCATGATGGGGCGCTTTCGCTCCCGATCAATGATGGCCCGCGCAATGCGAGACGCATAATGCTCTCCTCCCAATTCCGAAAGGGTTTTCTCCAATTCTTTTTCTGAAATGATCTGGAGCGTTTCTCGAACCGGCATCCGCGAATCCTTGTAGGTCATGAGGAGCGGCTCGTGGCGCGACGCCTCACTGAAGCTGAATCCCCTCCCTGACCGCTCAAGCTGTTCGGAGGAAAATCCGAGATCAAGGAGCAGCCCGTTCGCCTTGCCAAATTTTTCTCTTCCGAGAATTTCCGACAGATCGGCGTAATTCTCGGCGAGGAAGGCCACGCCTCTTCGTGGGGCAATCCGCATTTTGCAGTTCGTGAGCATCGTCAGGTCGAGATCCAGTCCCAGCAATCTTCCGCTCGGTCCGATCTTCTCAAGGATCGCTGCGGCGTGCCCCCCGCCACCTACGGTCCCGTCAATCACGAAATCGCCAGGACGCGGATCCAGTGTTTTTAAAACTTCTTGTAAAAGAACGGGAACATGCATCCTTATATTCCCAATTCGCCCAACTGTTCGGCAATTTCCTCCGAAGAACTTTCCGTCTTCACCTTATACGTGGTCCACGCCGCCTCGTCCCAAATCTCGATGCGGTTATAGAGGCCCGCAACGACAACTGCTTTTGATAGGCCCGCATACTTTCGCAAATAATCCGGGATAAGTATCCTTCCCTGAGTATCAAGTTCAACGTCCGTGGCACCCGCGAGCATGAGCCGCGCAAACGCCCGTGAGTTGGCTTGCGCCAAGGGCAGTGCAACCAATTTCTTCGCGAGGGATTCCCATTCGTTGTTCGCAAAAACGAACAGGCAATTATCTATTCCGCGCGTGATAATAGCGCCGGCCTCAAGTTTGTCGCGGAATTTCGCCGGAATCGCCATTCGACCTTTGATATCTAAATTATGTTTGAATTCTCCGAGTAGCATAAAATCTTAGCGATTAGTGTTGAGCGACTAGTGATTAATTTTTAGCGATTGAAACAGGCATGTTCGTTATTCTTTACCTAATCGCTTGTTTTCGGTTATCCCCAGAAGCGGTGCCTTATCCCCATAGTTATCCACAAACCACCACTTTTCCTTAATGATACCCCACCACACTTTTATGTCAAAGATTCAGATAAAGGAGTGTAAGGGTGAGAAAAACATCGATTTTTCCTTATTTACAGAAAAAATACCTTCCGCGGGCGCAAAAGATATGCACAGCTTCAAAACGTAGTCCAACAAAAAAACGCCCCCGTTAAGACGGGAGCGTTTTAAAAGAAGACTATCTCTTCCGCTTCTTTCCGCCCTTCTTCTTTTTCGCTGCCTTCTTTTTCTTTGGCATTTTATTTTTTTATTTTAGATTGGATGCGATTGGGTTGCCGACGACCCCAACCCATTTTCGGAAGGTCGGTGAAGCGACCGCGCCGAAAATTTATCTCACCTTAATTGTAGCAAATTGATTTTTGCATTTTTCAAAAATCTGTGCATAACTTTTTTGAAGACGGATAAAGTTTTTACGTGGTGGCCTATACTGAAATCAGCGCGAACCCATTTTGAGAAAAATTCATGACTGAATTTCGCTCCGGCGGGGCGGGCAGGAAAAGAAGTTTTGGGGAAAGGAATGCCAGCCCCGCCTCCGCGAAACGCAGAAAACAGTTTGCGAAAAAATCCCAAAAGTTATGTTCTACTTTTCAGATTCATATATCAAACGTTCGTCAAAATCTTTTCCGTGCATCACAAAATACGGCTTGGCTGACTCGGAAAGCCACTGTGGGAATGAACGCATATCGAGCGGCGAAACATCGCCGACTTTTAGACCGCCTGTCGCGCCAAAAATCTCAGCAACTTTCCAGTACTCGTTACCCTTCTTGGATTTTCCTTTTTCAAGCCTCACAGCTCCTTTCTGCTGGCCGACTACTTCTTTTTTACCGCGCACTTCTTTAAGAACTGGGGCTTCCACAATAAAGCCGCCGCGCTTTATGATTTCCTCAGTTGATTCTTTGAACGCGGCATCGCGTTTCGCCGCTTCTTCCCGCTCAATTTTGCGCGCGACGGTTACGCCTTCTTTATCGTTTTTCTTTCGCGTTTCGAAAGCGGCCCAAAACGCGCCCGCGCGCCTCTCGTTTGTTTTGCGGTCAGTAACCCACTGCGGGCCAACCAGTCGGCGGATTATCTCATTGCCGTTAATAATTTCTTCGCGTTGCTCCAGTAATTTTTTAGCCTGCTCATTGCCAGTGTTAGCCGCGGTTTGCAATGCTTTCTCTGTCTCATGAAAACGCAAGAAATTCATCGCGTCTCCGTATTGAATCGAAGTAGGCCCGACTTTCCATGGGACAATTTCCTTCGGGTCTTTAAGCTGTTTTTCTCCTTCGCCGTCAATGACAGAATTCATAAGACGGGTTCGCACTCGGTCGAACGCGCCCCGTTGCTTCCGTTCATCTTTTTCGCCAAGAGTTTTAATCAATTCCTCGCCAACCTTCTCGTTCCCCAAAAGTTCTCCGAGTCGTTTGAATGCGTTTCCATGGCGCGCTCCCAGAGATTGGATGTAACGCGCGGCTTCTTGCATAAGAGCTTTCCGCTCTTTTTCAATTTTCGCTTCAAACGTCCGCCGCTCCTGTTCCGCCATTGTTTGCAGACGTTCGACGACGCGCGGATTGGACTCAATCTCCGCAATCGTCTGTTCAAGCTCCTCTACTCGTTTCGCGTAGTGCTCCAGCGCCTTATTTTTCACTTCCTCGCAGCGCGTAGCCAATTCTTGTTGGCGTTCTTGAATTTGACTTTCGAGTTTGTCCCGAAATGCGCTTCTCACTTCGGAAAGTTTATCCAGTTCCGCTTTGGCGTCCGCGGACGGATAGTCAAGCGATTCCAGTTTTGCAATCACGCCATCAAGCTTCTTCAAACGCTCCGCGTATGGCGCGTTAATCATTTCCTCCTGAACCAACCGCTCGTAATCATTCGGCTTCAAACCCTTGAGCGGGTTATAATTTTCCACCCTCTTGAGGCGAGATGCTTGGATAGCATCAACATCTTGGAGACGGTCAAGTGATTCTTGCCGCCATTCGACCATTTCGTCAATTTCTTTTTCCGACATCGAGGCGACTGTCGCGACGCCCTCCGATTCGTGCAAAAGAGCGTCGAGAACTTCGATGCTCGGCGTTTTCGCTTTCTCTGCTATGCTTATTCCCGGCTCCTCCGCTTGTATTTCGGCTACCGGAGGACGATAGCCTTCCCGTTGTTCTCGCATAATTTTGTACCTTCCTTAATAATTTTCCTTAGCAAAAAAGCAGAGAGAAATTATCAGAAATTAAGTTATAAATTTAACGACCTTGTTAATATTATTGTCTTTTGGGATTTTTTTCGCAAACTGTTTTCTGCGTTTCGCGGAGGCGGGGCTGGCATTCCTTTCCCCAAAACTTCTTTTCCTGCCCGCCCCGCCGGAGCGAAATTCAGTCATGAATTTTTCTCAAAATGGGTTCGCGCTGATTTCAGTATAGGCCACCAGACAAAAAATTGCAATTTCCTGTCTGGTGGGCGATACTGGACTCGAACCAGTGACCTTTGCAATGTGAATGCAACGCTCTAACCAACTGAGCTAATCGCCCTCAAAAAGAATAATAAATAAAATCAGGGCCGATTGCAACGGCTCTGATTTTTTCTGGATTCCCGTTTTCACGGGAATGATAATGTTTATTGGAGTTCGACTTTCGCGCCAGCCGCCTCAAGTTTTTTCTTGATTTCTTCCGCTTCTGCTTTCTTGACATTTTCCTTGACGGTCTTCGGGGCGCCATCAACGAGATCCTTCGCTTCCTTGAGGCCTAAAACCGTCACCTCGCGGACTGCTTTGATAACGTTCAGCTTGCTCTCCCCGGCTGATTTCAGGACAACCGTAAAACTGTCTTTCTCTTCCGCCGGAGCTGCCGCTGCACCACCTGCCGCGACCGGCGCCGCAGCCGTGATGCCGAATTTCTCTTCAAGCTTGTGCACGAGATCGGCGAGCTCGACCACGGTGAGTTTTTCTATCTGGCCGATAAGGTCTTCATAGTTTGCCATAGTAATGATTTTTTAATTTGTTTGCTTCGACTTTTCACTTACCACATACTTTTCACTTACCACATACAGGAACGAACGGATTGGTGCGGTAAGAATTCCGAGGAGCTGTGTGAGGATCACGTCGCGTGGCGGCAGCTTGCCGATGAAGATGAGTTCTGCGCCGTCAAGCGGTTCTTTTTTCACAAGATCATAACCGCCGAGAAGATGTTTTATCCACACATCTTTCGCGCCGCCTTCCGGCACCTCCAGTTTAGAGAAGAACGTAAACGCGGGTCCCGCGATCTTCTCAATATCGCCTCCTGAGAAAATAGTGCCAACGGAAATCTTAAACTGTTCGAGATTAACGTCGATTCCCTTTTCTTTAAAGAGAATGCTGAGCAAGCGTTTCTTGATGACGAGAAAGTCCGCATCGGCCTTCGCGAGTTCGCGGCGAAATCTCCGCACATTCTCTGCGGTAATTTTGGTGAAATCAGTGAAAACGAGCGCTTCGCTTTTCTCCAAAAGCTTGCGCGCTTCATTCAATTCTTCCTGTTTCTGCGCTTTTGATTTCATGGATGGTCAATCTTTTGATTTATCGAGGTCGAACCTCGATAAAAAAACGACCTTTTCTCCAAAGTCGTCGTCGTCCCGCCATAGCGGGATTCAGATTCCTCGGCAGGGCCTATGCTCTTTAAACGAGCCGCCTGTGGTCTTTGGAAGTGATTCCAGTATAACCAGCCTGCCGAATTTGTCAATCTTCAAAGGCCGCCGAGATTGCCAATGCCCATAAGGCCGCCCGTCATCACCTGAATAAGCCCCTCGGTCCAGACAATAAGCCACCACACGATAGCAATCGTGCTCACCGCCATGAGGATTGAGGCAATAATACCGATCTGTTTCGTCTTCCAGTCCGGCGACCGCAGATATTTCATACCGGGCCAATATTTTATCGCGAGGAACGCGATTGCTGGCATAATAATGCTCAAGGCATAGATACCAACCTGCGTTGCCACGGACGTTCTGAGTGGCGGTTCTCTCAAATTTTTTCCGCAATTCGGGCAGAAAAAATATTCAGGCAAAACCGGCTGGTGGCACTGCGGACAAATTTCAACAGCCGGCGTTCGTGGTGGTGTCTCTTCCATACTCCTTATTATAGAACGGAATCGATTTTTATGGCACCCCCGCGGAGAACGGTCACGTTCCCCTTCTCTATCTTTATGAGCGTGGATGGTTTTGAACCGAGACGGCCGGCATCCACATAAAAATCAACATTTCTTCCGAAATATTTTCTTGCCGCACGGATAGCCAGGGCGGGCGGTTTCCCTTCGATATTTGCGCTTGGCGCGACAAGCGGTCCGGTTTTCTGAAGCAACTTCCTGAGCCATACCGGTTTCGGCATACGAAATGCAAGTGTTTTTGTTCCACGATGGAGATATCTGAATCTTTTGAGCGCCGCTCGCTGCCGTGGGGCAATCGATAGAATGATGCTCACCTTTCCTGGCCAAATTCGCGCGAGAACATTCTTGGTTTTCGCATCAGTTGCAACGCCAAATTTTTTGAGATCGCCCGCCGACGCGAGGAGGATAATCATCGGCTTTTGCGGGTTTCGTTTTCGTAGACGATAAATTTTCACGACTGTTTTCTGCGATAGGGCGGATCCCACAATGCCATAGATCGTGTCGGTCGGAAGAACGCCGACGCCGCCGGATTTCAACATTTTTACAAAATTATCATGTTTCAGAGAGGGCATAAATTATTCAAGCATTTTCACCCGGCGCAATGTTTTATGATAACTGATTGCGAAACGATGGGCTTCGTCGCGAACCTGAATCAGGGTTCTCAAACTTATATTTTTCGGGATCGCTCCGACGATATCGTTCCGCTTGCGCTCCGGCCCTTTCGCGAGTCCCACGATCGGGATCGTGAGGCCTGCGGCGCGCATCACGCGGTAAGCTGCGTTCGTCTGCGCAATTCCGCCGTCGATCAAGATGAGATCGGGTAAGCGCCAACCGGCATGTCGAAATCGCCGCTCTAAAACCTCAGCAAGCATTTTGACATCATTTTGCCCGATCACGCTTCGGATTTTAAATTTACGGTATTTATGCCTGTTTGGCGTACCGTTTTCAAAGACAACCATAGAACCGGCCGACGACATTCCGGAAATGTTTGAAATGTCATAGCCCTCAATGCGAAATGGGCGAAGGGGCAACCCGCCCGCTTTCGGCATTGTGATCTCAGAATCCGAAATGAACGCGGTATCTTCAATGTGTTTGAGTGCGAAAATCTGATGGCGCAATTTCGCAGCTTTCTCAAACTCCAATTTCTTGCTCGCCGCCGCCATCTCCTTTTCGAGGCTTTTCACGACCCGCGCCTTTTTCCCTTCAAGAAAAAATTTGAGATGGCTGATATTCTTCGCATAATCTTTTTGGGAGATTACGCCGATGCACGTCCCCGGACACAACCCGATCTCATAATCAAAGCAGGGACGCTGAAAGGTCCCGATACGGCCGGGGTCATGCGTGCTCCACGTGAATATTTTCCGTAGGACCTTCAATGCTTCCCGCGCACTTGATGCCGACGTAAACGGCCCGAATCTTTTTCCCCTGTTCTCGGCAATATCCCGCCCACGGACGAGCACTACACACGGAAATTTTTCTTTGGTAATTTCAATATAGAGAAAGCTTTTATCGTCTTTTTCTTTAACGTTGAACGGCGGAGAAAATTTTCGGATCAACTCTGCTTCTAAAATAAGCGCTTCGATTGCGGTATCGGTATCCTGATGACCAATACTTGCGATTCGGGACACAAGCGCCTGGATGCGAGTATCGTGAGGTCTTTCAAAATAGCTTGAAACCCGCCGGCGCAGATTGCCTGCTTTACCGACATAGAGAACATCGCCGAGAGCGTCCTTCATCAAATAAACGCCCGGCGTCTCGGGAAGTTTTTTGTAATCGGAAGCTTTCACAAGCGGAAAAACATTAATCCCCCAAGAGCACGTAGACCGCGCATTTGCCAATTTCCGGAAGCACGCCTCCCAGAACTTCTTCCGCAACCTGGTCCAAATGGACTTTTGCTTCACTTCCCGATCCTTCCGAAACTAGATAATCTTGCTCTATCCATGCAATCTTGCGATTTTCCATGTCATAAACATATTTATCCCGGAAATAACCCAGCTTCTTGCCAGTGCGGTCACGCACAAAATATCCATCAATCCAACCAATTTTATCCCCGGCCCGCCAAATGTCATTTCCAATAAGTTTGACCATAAACGTATTATACCACAATCCTTAACGTATACACAATCGAAGATCAACTGAGTTCAAGCATCCAACGCAATTTTTCGGCCAGTGACGAGCTGGTAGAATTTCTCTGATGGCGTAGAAAATCCAAGCGTTTTCCTCGGGCGGCCGTTGAGCTCCCGCTCGGTTGCTGTGAGCGCGCCGCCAGGGACTTTCCTGAAGTCGGTGCCTTTCGGAAAATACTGTCGGATGAGTCCGTTCGTATTCTCATGCGTTCCGCGCTGCCATGGAGCGTGAGGGTCGGCAAAATATACCTGGATCTTCGTCTCTTCGGTAAAGAGCTTGTGCTCGCTCATCTCGGCGCCCCGGTCATACGTCAAGCTCTTTTGGAATTTCGCGGGGACGCGCTTGAACGCCTTCGCGAACTCCTTCCGCACCGTGAAGGCATCTTTCTTCCCGAGCGATACGATGAGCGTAAGCCGGGTCGTCCGTTCGACGAGCGTGTCGATCGCGCTCTCATGGTTCTTCCCCACGATGAGGTCGCCTTCCCAGTGGCCGGGAACGGTGCGCCCTTCCGTTTCCTTGAGACGCTCCGATATGCTCACCATGTCTTGGATCCTTTGCCTGCGCTCATGGCGGGCAGCCCGCGAGAGGCGCTGCTTTTGCTCTCGCCGCAGCCCCCGCATGAGTTCGCGCTTGAGCACGCCCCAAGGCAGGCAAGACAAATACTGGTACATGCTTTCGTGGGATATCCGCATGGTCTCGTCCTGAGGATACTCAAGGACAAGCCGCTGCGCAATTTCCTCCGGCGACCATTTCTCCCGCAGTTTTGCGAACACGTAGTTCCGGAGCGCAAGGTTCGCATCGAGTTTCCGTGGCCGGTGCCGGCGCTTTCGCCCCGAGGACCGCTCTTCCGCCCGCACCGCCCGGTAGCAGGACGAGTAGCTTGCATTGGCCCACACGTCACGCGATATGGTGCTCGTCGAACGTCCGAGCATGCGGGCGATTGCCGCCAATTTGGTTTGCGCCCGTGCCTCCCGGCTGATCACTTCGCGGTCAGCCAATCCGAGCCGCACATACGAGGTATTCATGGTGCAACGATATATGTTTTTTCATCGTTGCGTTAGTGGCTTGAATCCACCA
>CAZADL010000012.1:0-1193 GCA_964483915.1 uncultured Candidatus Saccharibacteria bacterium
GGAGGTGTAGAGGTTACACCAGGGGCTCCGCCACAAAGATCGCCAAAATGAGCAAACGTACCGGTAAATATAAACGGGACGTTCGGATAACCATCCGAACGAGTGTCGAGCAATGTCGTTTGAGCCTGCCCATACCATGCGTCCACTTGAGTCATGCAGCCCGCCGTATTCACGGTGAGAGTCTCTGTTGAACTCGGAGCGACCGTAAGGGATGTCATGTCAACAAGCTGTTGCGTCGAAAGCCAACCGGGGGTGTGCAGTGCAATGAATACTTTGTAAGACGACAAGCTGATCGGCACCGCACAGTTCGTATTGTTCGTAAGAGCAAAAGAAGCTGTGCCGTTGCCGAAAAGACCCGTACTCGTGACAGCCGGACCCACCACAATTTGCCCATTTGATAGGCCGGCTTCAAAATCAGAAGGAGAAAGCGTGCATGGCAGATTTTCCGATGTCACGGTCGACGAAGCTGTTTTGTCGCCCGAGTTCGGATCAACTGTAATTGCGTGAACCATTGGACTCGCGCCGAGAAACACTATCATTGCGGCGACGAATACAAACTGGAATAGGCCGATTTTTCGGCTTACTATTAAGTTTTTTTGCATACAGAATTTCTAAGTATTTATTTTTTCGACCTTTAAATATGAAATTGTTAAAGGTCTCAAAAAATTTTTCAAAGAACCGGAAAGAGCTTGGCGGCGGGCCAAATTTGGCCCGGAACCGCATGGCGAGATTATAATATGTTCTCGGCAAATCCGCAAGGGCTCCAATTTTCCCGTTTTCCGAAAGATAGAAGCACGGATAAGGCAGGCGGTATTCTGCGGGACTTGAACTCACGGTCCCCCAGAATACCGCCTGCCTTATCCGTGAGATAACAATCTTCCGAAAAAGAAAACCTGCACTTATTTAAGATGAGGCACGAAGGAGATGTCTGTTCTCCGGGATTTAAATTCACAGTCCCAGAGAACAGACATCTCCTTCGTAAAAACGATAATCTTCCGGCCCGCTTCGCCGGAGCGAGAGCGAGGCGAGGAAAGAAACCCTCCGCTTTAGATTCCTGAAAGAAAAACTTTGCGCATTGATTTTTCTCTGTCACCCTCCAGCTTGGATGGAAGACCCCCCGACCTCCTTAATTAATACCATTTTATTTGCGGTCTCAACCCATCCTTGGTAGGAATCATTTCGAATTCCCCAAC
>CAZADL010000012.1:1293-22576 GCA_964483915.1 uncultured Candidatus Saccharibacteria bacterium
TTCCCCAACGATGGCTGAGTCTAACCATTCCTCTGCTTCAGCCGCTTCAGCATAAAATTTTCTGAGCCCCTCAATCTTTTTAGGTCTATATAAATATCCTTTGATTATCGGATTGTGCGCAAGGATTTTTTCTATGTTAGTTCCAAAACAAACTGCTTTGCTTTCTTCTGATAAAAGTTCGTCCATTTCCCAAATTATCTTTCCATTTCTAATTTCTTCCGCAGGCGTTGACGGCAACAAAATATTTAAATCGCCAGAAGGAGAAATATGGTAAATGTTACCCAACCCTAGCGCGATATCATGTTCTTTAATGATATTCTTTATGTCGGGACCGTATAAATTTTCATTAACTTTCAGGTCTTCTTCTTTGTTTTTTTCAGGAGAATTTTCTCTCTTTGGTTCGAATATTTTTATTTTAAATTTTTTCAAGTTATGTGTCCTTTTTAATTCCTAAAGTATAATACCACCATAAAGAACATTACCGATCGCGTCCACCGCCCGCCGGTGTTCCTTGTTCAGCCGCGCGTATGCCTCTTCAAAGTCCATCATAGAAGCATTATAGCGCCGCTCACGAAAATCTGTTTTTATCCCTCCATTCCGGCGAGCACCAATTCTCCAAAAATGACGCAGGCAAAAATATCAATCAGCAGGAATCCGGCGGCATGCCATGCGACAACGGGTGCGGCAACGGCATAAAAAATAACGATACCTCCCACGATTCCCGCGACCACCCCAAACCATTGATGAAGCGGAAAGCGCCGGCGCATAAAATAAACGGCAAGCGGTATGGCGACGAAAAGAACCGCTGCAATTTTGGAATAGAGTGGCAGATTCAAAAGAAAGATTCCTAAAAGGATGAAAATGACGAGTTCCCAAAAATCAAAGAGAAAAGCAAACACAACGAGTGCGGCGAGTACAAAATCCCCGCGCATGCCACCTGGCGCAAACCAGAGCTGGAGCATGAACGCGAGGACAAAAATGAGGACGGCGGAAAGATATTTGATCATGCGGAGCAATGAGTCATCAGCGATTAGGGATTAGGGATTAGGGATTAGAAAATATCACTTTGTTTTTTATTCTAATTGCCAATCGCTCGTCTCTAATCGCTATTTTATAATCTCCACGGTTTGAATCATGCTCATATCGTACGGAAAAGAAAGAGACGCTTCCTTAAAAAGATCGCTCGGGGCTGCCGTAACCTGTGCGATTTCCGCGATCGGGGTCGCATACGGCATGCCGGAACCGGCCGTGTAGACCACGTCTCCCTGCATGAGCTTCGCGGACTTCGCAATGGTTTCCACGGTGGGATACGGCCCACCGAGGAAAAGTCCATCATACCCCGAAGGCCCGATGCGGACGTGGGTTTTAAACTGCGGATCAAAAATCGTTTGCACAAGCGCGCTCGTCGGCCAAACTTTTTCGATCAATCCGAAGAGCGTTCCCTGAAAGAGGACCGTGTCGCCCGACGCTATCTGATTGTCGGAACCGACATTCACCATAACCTCATTTTTAAAATTCATGGGATACGTAGAGTCAACCATCGCTCGGATCGCGTTCTGCGGTACGGTCGGCAGCTGATTTTGGATAACGCTGAGCTCGGCGAGTTTTGCTTTCAGAGATTCGTTTTCCGCCGCGAGTTGTGCGGTGTCGTTTGGCGTAAGGGCCTGAGGCCCGAAGAACCTGCTCACCCGCGTACCGATCGACGGCATAGCCACAACAAAAAACAGGAGGAGAACGATCACAATGCCGAGAAACCAAGAGCGGCGGTGCTGCATGTTTCAAAAATTTACAACGTTCACAGCTACATTGTTATTGAGAGCGGTTTCAATGGGTTGTCTAAAAATTCCCGGTGCGATTCAAAATCGTCGATCATCTGGCCGATGCCGCGGATAACGCAGGTCAAAGGATCGTGCGCAATGGTTACCGGAACGCCTGTTTCCCTTTGAATGAGGTCTCCGAGTCCGCGCAAAAGGGCGCCGCCGCCCGAGAGCACGATGCCACGCCGGAGAACGTCGCCCGCGAGCTCCGGCGGCGTCATTTCAATTGTTTCATGAATAGCATCAGCGATAGATCGCAATGATTTTGAAAGCGCGGCGCGCGCATGGGTGTTCTTAATGGAAATTTCACGCGGCAGGCCGGTCGCCATATCGCGCCCACGCACCGAAATTTCCAGACGTTCATCGAGCGGTATCGCCGACCCAACTGCGATCTTCGTATACTCCGCGGTTACTTCACCGATCGCGAGCTGGAACTCGTCGCGGATAAATCGCATAATGTCGTCATTGAACCGGTCGCCAGCGATCTTGAGCGTCCGGGAAACGACGGTGCCGCCCATGGAAATCACGGCAATGTCCGTCGTGCCGCCGCCAATATCCACGATCAAATTCGCTTCGGGAACCGCGATGGGGAGACCCGCACCCAAGGCCGCCGCCACGGGCGATTCCACGAGATATACTTTCGCGCATCCGGCGCCCAGGGCTGCATCCTCCACCGACTTGCGTTCTACCTCGGTCAGGTTGTCGGGGGTCGCGAGAATTGCACGGCGATACGACATAAATGAATTTGCTTTCCCGCAATTCAAAAAATGGCGGAGCAGTTCTTCGGTCATTTCAAAATCGGAAATGACACCATTTACGAGCGGCCGGATCACGTTGATGTGCGAGGGGGTCCGCCCAAGCATCTTCTTTGCCTCATCGCCCACGGCAAGGATCTTGTTGGTCTTCATGTTCATCGCCGCGACCGACGGTTCGTTCACGATAATTCCCTGACCTTTAACATAAATCAGGGAGTTGGCCGTTCCAAGATCAATGCCGATATCCTTAAAAAGTCCCCTAAAGAATGCCATAAATTTATGCTCACATCATACTCCGGAGGAAAAATAAATCAACGACTCCGGTTTTCCTGTTTTCTTGAAGATAGGAATGCGAAGGAGGCACCTATCCTGCGGGACTGTGAGTTTGAGTCCCACAGGACAAGTGCCTCCTTCGCAAGAAACAATAATCTTCAAAAAAAGAAACCCTCCGCTTGTTTTTTTATTTGTCACCCTCGCGAAGGCGAGGGTCCGTGCTTCCAACTTTTTTATAAATTCCTACCTTACCTCCGCTTAGGCTCCCGAAAGGAAATCCTCGCGCCTTACTTTTCTTCTGTCCCGTGCTAAGATGCAAATACCGCTCATAAACATATGAACAAAAATACAAAGGTCAAACTAATCGTCTTTGACGTTAATGGAACATTGTTCGATGACACACCAATATTCTGGGAAGCGATCAATGGCATTTTCCCAAAATATAATAAAGATCGGTTACCGCTAAAAACGTTACAAGAAAAATTTGGCCAGCCATGGACGAGCATTTACCGCGAGTTCGGCATCACTGAGGAAATGGCAAGCGATAACGACCTCTATGGAATTTATAATGAACTTTATAAAAACCAGGGCAATCCGCCTCCCGTTCCCGGACTGGAAGAAACATTGGATTGGTTGGGATTAATGGGTATTTTGCTCGCCATTGTAAGCACGCAACAAAACAAGATTACGATCCCGCTTTTAGAAAAATTGGGTTTGGCCGAAAAATTTTTTAGAATTTCTGGCAGCGTACCCGATAAAAGAGAAGCACTGAAGGACATTGCGGTCGCAGCGAGTCTTTTGCCGGAACAAGTCGCATATGTCGGCGATCAAGAAGATGACGTAACACACGCAAAAATGGCTGGTTGCGTAAGCGTCGCGTTTTGCGGCGGTTTGCATGACCACAGAAGGTTAAGCAAAATGAACCCGGATTTTGTCATTGACTCGTTCCAAGAACTGAAAAATCTTCCGATATTCTAATCTATTTCTTCAAGCGAGAAATCGCTTCTTCAATCTCCACGACCTCCGCTTTTTCCTCGTTCCTCCGCTTGAGTTCAACTTTTCCTTTGCCGACTTTCGGGCTAACCACTAACCGCCATGGGATACCAATAAGGTCCGCTTCCGCAAATTTTTCTCCGGCGCTCAGATCGCGGTCATCATAGAGAACCTCAACGCTGGCCTTCTGCAATTTTTCATAGATTGGTGTGCCGTTCGTGCCGCCTAAAGGCAAAAGGTGCGCGCGGAAAGGCGCGACGGTTTCTGGCCAGATGATCCCCTTCTCGTCGTGATATTTTTCTACGATCACACCCATAAGGCGTGAAATCCCGATGCCGTAGCAACCCATTACCGGATATTGTTTCTTCCCGTCGCGGCCCGTAAAACCGACATCAAACTTCTCTCCGAATTTTTTTCCAAGATCAAACACATTGCCAACTTCCGATGCGCGCGCCTTCGCAAGCTTCGCCTTTCCACACTGTGGACACGAATCACCTTCGTTCTGTTTCGCGATCGTCACGTTCACGCAAAAATCGCACGCACTGCAGTATAAAATATCATCCTCACCGGCGTCAGCGAGTACCATGAACTCATATGAAATCTTTTCCGTGAACGCCCCACCGGATGCTTCGGTCGCTTTCGCAACAAGTCCCAATCGTTCGTACACTCTAAAATACGCTTTTTTCACGACGGCGTAGAAACGATCGAAATCCTCCTGCGTTTCGTGAAAGCTATACATATCCTTCATGAGAAATTCTACGCCGCGCAGAAGGCCCGACTTGGAACGTAATTCATCGCGGAACTTCCAGCCGATCTGGTAGACCGCTTTCGGCAGATCGCGATAGGTCGTCACATATTTCATGACGAGCGGCGTTACCACTTCTTCCTCGCTCTGGCCGAGCGCGTATTCCTTGTCGGTGCGGCTTTTCAATTTGAAAAGCACGTCAATATTGTCCCAGCCGCCGGTTGTTTTCCAAATGCTCTTTGGGTGGAGCATCGGCATCAGAACCTCCTCGCCACCGATTGCGTCCATTTCCTCGCGTACCATATTTTCTATCCTCCGCAAAACGCGCAAGCCGAGCGGGAGATAACTGTAGACCCCCGCCATCAATTTTGAAACAAAACCCGCGCGCGAAAGAAGCTGGGCGTTCACCGTCGCCTCATCCTTCGGCGCGTTCCGTTCTGTCTTCGTAAAAAGCATCGACTGAAGCATGGTTTATTGTTGCTTTGAAACATACTCGACAATTTTGTCCCAGTCGAGGCGGTTTTTGGTGTAAAAAAGTTTGATAATGTCCTTGGTCATCTCGTTGACTTTCTCCGCGTAGAGATCTTTGAATGTTTGGTCGCGTTTTTTTGCTTCCCTATCAAGCGACAGGATAATTTTTTTATAGAGCAGACTGTCGCCTGAAATGAGTTCCCAAAATTGTTGCCCGCAGAACTTATCATAGCTCCTGTCGCCATTTTTCTTGTCAACTTTATGTGGTTGATTGTCGCGACCATAGATACATCCATTTACGGCTACGATGTCGATTTTCATCCCTTGCTTTCCCTGCGCGGCACGAATAATCTTTTTAGCAATCGAAAAGTTTTTTTTCATAGCGTTAATCTGGTCGCTATTACCCCAATTCGGACCTGACTTAATACCTACAATATAGATCTTTCCATCGCGGTCAAAAATAAGGTCGACACTGCGATATTTAGCTTGCTCTGCTTTTTTTCCACCAAAGACCCGTCGACAGACATTGATGGCAAGGTTTTCCATAAGGTCGCCGAAAATCGTTTCTTCCCGAGACGATAAAAATGCATCGAGAACGTTTTTCGCAAGATCACCAGCAGTTTCTATATTCTTCGCCTTAAAAAGATAAGGATTTTTCCGTTTTGCCACATCCTTGAGCTTGATTTCTTTCAATGCCTTAAACCGGATCTCGTAGAACGGTTTAATAATGTCGGAAGCGATAAACATATTGAGTTTTTTGTAGTTCAACTTTTTCATTTCTGCGTAGTTTTCTCGCGGATGTTTTTGATGGCAAGCCGATAGTACTCTTCTTTTACCTCGATGCCGATTGAGCTACGATCAAGCTCGAACGCGGCTATTGAAGTGGTACCTGACCCCAAAAAAGGATCGAGGACTATATCGCCGGGTTTGGTAAAAAGCTTAATGAACCACGCGGGAAGTTCTTTCGGAAACACTGCGCTATGCTGTTTATTGGACGATTCCGTCGCCATGACGAGCACGTTCGTGGGATATGCCATATTGCGTCCGACCCACTTCGAAACGTTTTTTCCGAAACCGCTGCCAACTTTTGAGTTATCCCTTATTTTATCGGTGTCGCTCAAGTTTTTGAGCCGCGTTTTTGCCCAACCTCCCATCGGTACCATAACTTCTTTTTGATACATCGCAAAATCCTTTTGCTTATTGAATTGGAGTAAACGCTCCCATGAGTCGCGGAAACGATTCGGCCATTTGCCCGGATAACAATTTTTTTTATGCCAGATAAATTCTTCCGTCCAAAACCATCCCTGTTTCCTCATGCCCATGATAAGTTCCATAACATAAGTATGCCGCTCGCCATTCACTACCTTTTCTTTGATATTGAGAATAAACGTACCAGTCGGCTGCATGACACGAAGTAATTCTTGAGTAATGGGGAGAAACCATTCGACGTATTTATCAGGAGCAACGCCACCATAAGTTGATTTCCTTTGATCAGCATATGGCGGCGAAGTTACCACGAGGTCGACGCAATTATTAGGCATTGCTTTAAGCACCTCAAGACAATCACCAAGGACAACGTCCGCTTTGGTCTTCGTTTTATATGCAAAGAGATTGATCTTTTCGATAGTGCTCGTCGTCATGTTTCAATGATATATGGATAAAATTTTGCTTCGCTCATTGCCTGTTGATTATCGACAATCTGTGTCTGTATCGTGTCGCGAACTTCGGCGATTACTTCGATGTCCCACTCCATCTGCTTCGATGGCGGGAGAAGATTGTTTAACAACTCAAAAATTTGATTGTCCACGAAATCCTGCCTTTCGATTTGTTTTTTAGTCAGCTGTCTCATGCCTTTATTATACTCGATTTTTCGGCATTTTTCACCTTAGCCAAAAACCGCAAAATCAATCGCGGTTTTGCTTAGAACCTGTCTCAAAACTACGCCAACTCGCGGGCAGAGTATTTTTGAGACAGGTTCCTAAATATTCTTTCAAATTCTTTTGGCGCTTCGGCGTCGAAGCGCAGGCGGCCGCCGGAACCGTCCACGAATTCTATTGACGTAGCGTGAAGCATCAAGCGATTCGCCCACGGCGGCTGCTTCTTCGGGCCGTAGAGCACGTCGCCCGCAATCGGACGGCCGATCGAAGCGAGATGCACGCGAATCTGGTGCGTGCGGCCGGTCAAAGGATGAATTTCAAGCAATGAATAAGATTGCGGTTTTCCACTAGTCGCTAACCGCGGATCGCTCATCGCCAAGACTTTATATTCCGTGACGGCCGGTTTCGCCATCTTTTCCGAACGGACACTTCGTTTTGTGGTCCCGTTCCGAATGCCAATCGGTTTGTCTATAATCCCCTGTTTCTCTTGCGGCACGCCAGATACAACCGCGACATAAGTTTTCTTGATATCACGTCCTCTAAAAAGCGATTTCAGATATTCGAACGATTTTTGGTTCCGCGCGACGACCATCACGCCGGAGGTATCTTTGTCCAACCGGTGGACAATTCCCGGACGAAGAGCTGGATCATCACCTACTGTTCTTATCTCGGGATATTTTTTAAGAAGAATATCCGTGAGCGTCGGTTCGGCAGAAACCTTTCCCGCAACCCCATGAACCGCAAGGCCCGCGGGCTTGTTGATCACGATAATATCTTTGTTTTCGTAGATAATTTCGATATCGTTTTTCATATGGTAAGTTTTCCGCCGCCCACCGCGACGCCAACAAAGTGAAAGAAAAATGTAAGCGAAAGATACAGTCCGATCAAAATCCACGCGCCGTGGACCAGAGAAATCGGAAACGGCCTTTTGAGTAATCGATAGGTTCCGGCGAGTATGCCGAAAATCAAGGCAAAAATCACGAGATATGGGACGGCGAGCAAAAACCACGGCCCAAGAAAGAGCGTTGGCAATGTAAAACTATTTCCTCCTGCAAACACTGTCGGCAGCCAAAAAATAGCGGTGCCGAGTGCAAAGCCAAAAAGAAAAAAGAGGAATGTCCGGATTTTCATGGTTGCTTTCATCATATCATTCCGACGAAGAGTACGTCACGGTCAAAACTGGAGCTGTTTCCGATTCCCTTGAGCCGAAATCAATGACGCCCGGCGCGCACTCGTCGGCTTTTTTGAGGATCCATTCGTCATTTTCGGTACCCTCAAGAAGCGCTTGAATATCCGCGGTCACATCAAACAATACGGTGCTTGTCGTATCGTTTGAAACCGTCGTCGTTGCCGTCGGTTCCGCGCCCCATAATGCGCTACCGATTGAATTTTCCGTATTCCATGTCGCGCTGTTTTCCGTCCACGGCAAGAGCATCCGATGCAACGCGAGCGACCCGCCGCCCACCGAAAAATTTTTCCAGTTTTTTGCGACAGAAAATGCGAGTTTCGCCGAGAGAATCGTGCTCGAACCAACGGCATTTTTTATCGCCGCGCCGTCGAATTTTACGAGCGTCCGGTTTTTCCCGCGCGCGCGGAGGCGAAGAATGGCATCGTTGCCATAATTTGTATCGGGATTTGCTGCATCTATATAAGTATCCCCAGCCAGTGAAAACGACAATTCGTGTTGCCCCTCGCCCGAACTCGAAGCAGTTTCCTCGGTGGAGCTTGATGCCGAATCTTCAACCGGATTCGGGGCGGACGCCGCGGAAACCGTGATGTCCATTTCTTCCACGACGGGGTTTCCTGCGTTATCTATCGCTTCTACGCGAAGAACATTGTCTCCCGTTTGAGCAAAGGTAATCGTATCGCCATTCGCAATTGGCGTACCATTGAAGGTCGCGTAAAGCACTGCCATGCCCGAATCCGTATCGGTCGCCATAAAGGAAATGGTAGTGGTACTCCCCTGCGCGACCGACGGAGAAATTCCGGAAACTGATATTTGGGGCGGCGTGATATCGCTTGACGAGGACTCAACGACCGGTGCGATAGAGAACGTCGTGCTTGTGGTTTGAGCGTCGTCGGACGAGCTTGCATTTCCGCTTTTCGTGACGATTAAATTACCTCCGGCTTTTATTCCAGAGAAATCCAGTTCCGCAGTCGTCGTGCCGGTATGTGTCCCTTCACCGCCCTGCGCGGTAGATGAAACAACATACGTCACGCCTCCCCCTGCCGAACCGCCGTTATATTCTCTCGCTTTCACGACAAGATCATCCGACGATGAAGCTTCTACCATTAATTGGTAAGGATTGCCTGCGGGTACGGTGATAAAATAATTGTCGCCGATGACGTCGTAGGTGCTGTCCGGAATACCGAGGTCTATCGTGCCGGAAGCGTTGAGTCCAACGGAAAGGCCCGCACCGTTCTGAACGGTAAGTCCCGCCGCGCCATGCGCGCTGAATTCCATAGAACCGCCGCCAAGGCACGAGCCAAGCGATTTCGAAAACCCATCGGGCAATGTGAACGACGACATCTTGCCATCAAGGATCGCCATGAGAAGCGCGAGCATCCGCGAATCGTTCACCAAATTTGTGTGCGTGATGCCAGTCTTGCTTCCTGAAATAAAATAATTTTGGAAGCCGTCTGCGCGATCCATCGCGCTCGTGAGGGGCACGGTGCCATCACCGTCATCACGCGAAACGTCAACAACGCCCTTGTCATAGAGGCGATACCCGGAAATGGTCGGCCGAGAACAGCCGACAATATTGTAGACGTCCGGAGCGTTCGCGGCGGCGGTGTCAATGTTCATATGAAGGGCATCTGCCGCCGTGAGCAACTGGCTATTGCGGCTGTCTGAAGGATTTGCGAGCATGAGCTCATTCGTTGCGTTGTAGTCAAACACCGAACTGCCGCCATTCCTAAAATCTTGTACATAGCCGCCAGTGTCCTGAAGATACGTCTGTGAGGGTAAAAGGTCGTAGATTGAAGGCATATTTTGCGCAATTTTTTTCACCTCGGTATGGTTCAAAATATCCAAATTCACGACCGGAATCTGGAAACCAAGATTGTCGCCGTAATTTAAAACCTTGAATGCTTCGGGTGAACCAAGCTGGGGCGCGCCCGCAAGAATCAATTTATCCACAAAAGAAACGTCCTGAAGTCCTGCAAGATATTCTTTCGCGACAAGACCGCCCATACTGTATCCGATAATGGATATTTTTCCGTCCTGCGATGCCGCGCGGGCCGCCGCGATCGTGTTCGCAAGCGAGGCCGCGGCGTTTTTCACGCCGAGCCGCCAATCGTAAGGAAATGCGAAGAGTGTTGTTCCCGGATGATAACCATCGTTCTCGAGCGCCCGCAGGATGTTGTCATAGAATGAGGCGGAAATGCCGAGCACTGATTCATGGTCAATAATTGAACTTGCCGCCATTTCCTTTCCAGGAACTGGTGCGCCATCCGGCGTGAGTGCAAGATCGTCGAGATAATTATCGCTCGGCGACATGAGCATTTCGCCGATGTTGGGCCATATTTCTTTTCCGTCCGACGCGCGCGTAAGGCGAGACCCCACGATGCCCGGAATAAAAATGACCGGCTTCTTCGGCGCTTGTACGGTAAAATCAGCGATCGCACCGCCCGGCGTGAACGGTAGCCACGGCGAAGATTCAGAAGTGTTGGCATCAACTGCGCGCGCGGCCCAACGGTAACCGCCATCCGCAAGATTCAGAAGAGAGACCGAAGCGGTTCCCGTGGGGGCAGCCGCCGTACTCGACGCGGTTGGCATACCAGTAAACGATGTCCCCGTTGGTTCAACTTCCACTTGCAGAATAAGCGGATCGTTCGCCGTGGACGCGAGCGTGGCGCCGAGCGAAATGGATCTGCCAAATATTGTTCCGCTCTCCGGAATAACGCTGCCACCCGGGACTGATTGGGCCAGTGATGAAATCGTTGGTGGATCGGCCTGCGGCCCCATTTCAAGATATGGCACAAAGCCGTTTGACGTCCCGCCGAGGGTGCCGCCGTTCCTGCAATACGGCCCGCAGGTCCATGACCAGGATAAGTTCGGTGTCGTGTTCGCGGGCGTACCGAAACCCATATAGGCCGGATTCCCGCCGTAAAAATCCACATAGAACAATTCCGCGTTGCCGTCCACCGCTTGATGGGGATTTTGAAACACAAACGCCCTCGTGCTCGTGCCGAGTATCGTCGTGGTTGAAAGCGTAAGCGGAATATAACTGTTACACCACCATGGGGCTCCGTAATTTTCCACCCGCATGTCGCATTCCCAACCGAGATAGGCCCGCATGAAATCTCCGAGCGCCGCGGTCGTCGTACCAAATTCGCTTATCGTACCGCTCGCAATGCCGATAGCTGCGGCAAATGAGCCCCACGACTGGGATTCCGAGCTCGAAAAGTCCGGCTGGCCGATGCTGTCGTCGGCTCTCACCTGCACCACAAAAATGCTCCCCGCAAACACCGCGAGGACCACAAATAATATTTTATTTTTAATCATGGGTCCATCGTAGCGACCAATGATTAAAAAATCCTTAAAGAATTTTGTTATTCTGTTCCGGGACCTTCGGTAACTACCTCTCCGATTTTAATGCCAGACTTCGCCACGGTGCCGGCGTTCGCCTCCAGCACTTTGTCCACGCCGTCAGGCGATGTGTAAATCGTGAGATTCCAGAGCGGGATGCCGGGCTGAGGTTCGGCGTTCTGTGCGAAACCGGCAACTTTGCCTCCCGCGATCCAGATGATGTCAATCGGAAAATTCATATCCTTCATCCAAAACCTCTGAACGCCTGGATTGAACGTGAAGAGCATTCCGCTGCCCTCCGCTAAGCTTTCACGGGAAGACAAGCCGCGCATTTTTTGAGCTGTAGTCGTCGCCATCTCAACGGTGAACGTCGCATCGCCAACGCGCACCTGATGTGCCGCGAGCGGCTGATTCGGCGCCTTTGAGAAAATGAGGCACCACAAATAAAACCCGCCGAGGAGAATTAATGCAATAAAAATAAAAAACCAAATCATGACTTTTGGAGACTGCATCGGTTGCATTATCTTAACAAAAATTGACGAAAAAAGAAATTTACTCTAAACTCGCGTCAGATCTAGGGGAGGTGCCTTTTGAAAAAGAAATCTTTTCTCGTCGCTATAATTTTTTTGCCAGGAGGATGCGTTGTTGGTTTGTACTTGATCATCCGCAACCTCTGGCGCAAACAGCATAAAAAACGAAAACCAGCCCCTCCAACCATCTAGGCGGAGGGGCTTTTCTATGCCAAAAATCGAAGCCAGTATGCCGCGATACCGAAGGCGACGGAAACGTTCAGCGATTCCTTTTTGCCAAGCATGGGAATTTCAAGAATCTTGTCGGCGAGCTTTAAAATAACTGCGGGAATGCCGCCGACCTCGCTTCCGACAACAAGCGCGCAGCGCCGAGGTCCGACCTCTCGCAGGAGGTCGAACCTCAACGATTTCTTTGACTGCTCGAGCGCTAAAATCTTCCATCCTTCTTTTTTCAATTTTTTAATGAGCACGCCGGTGTCCGGAACGGATTCCCACGCCATATTTTTCTCCGCGCCGAGCGCCACTTTCGCGAAATCCGGGCGAACCCTCCGGAACCGGTCCAGAGGCAAGGGTGTAATGCCACAGAGGTACAGTTTCCGAAATCCGGCGCCGTCCGCCGTGCGAAAAATCGAGCCGACATTATGGACGCTTCGAATATCGTGGAGGACGGCAATATATTCGGCCATAAAAGCATTGTAACACTCATTCATTGTGCTATACTTTAACGTATGACCACCAAGAAAATAATCATAGAGAAAGAAGATGGCGTGAGCGAGGTTGTGGATCGTATTCTTGGAGAACCGGATCCCGCGCTCGTGCTCGTTATACCGCGCGGTTCGGTGCTTGGAAAATCAGCACGGAATTTTACTCTCATGCAACGGGAAGCGGTGAACTCGGGAAAGGAAATTTTCGTAGAATCGGTTGATGAAAACATTCTGGCATTCGCGAAGAATGCTGGCATCGCGGTGAACCATCCTCTTTTACGAGAACGCAGCACGCCGGGAATGTCGGGAATATCCGATATTATTCCGATTTCTCGGCAGGATGGGACTCACGGTGCAGATAGTGAAGATGAAACCTACGAATCTCAGCGGAGTAAGAAACAATCTGCGGGATCGCGCCGTCTCGTTCCCAAAGAAGAAACGGTTTCTGAAGAAATCATGGCGGAAAAAGGCGCAGGATATGGCGAAAGTGCCGGATTGGAGGATGTCGAGCGAGAAGAACAGTCTTTTTTCAAAGAAGAGAACCTATTTTTTAAGAAACGGCAGATTCCTGCGATGGACGAGTCGGAAAATGAAGAAGAAACATCCCGCGAGCGCGTCATAACCTGGCGCCGCATCCTATGGATCTTTGCGGGGCTTGTTGTGCTCGCGATAGCGCTCTACGTGACAACGGCCGTTTTTGGATCGGCAAAAATCAGCATCGCATTCAAAAAAACGCCGTGGGGCTATAACAAGAATTTCATTGCTGAACAATCGGTTTCCAAAATTGATGCGGCGAACAACATCCTCCCGGCGCAAACTTTTTCAGTTCAGAAAAATATCGCTCCGCTTTTTCCCGCATCCGGGGAACAAAATGTATCGCTCAAGGCGCAAGGGATCATCACTATTTATAATGCGTATAGTTCTTCGCCGCAGAAGCTTGTCGCCACCACTCGCTTTGTGACGCCCGATGGAAAAATATTCCGGCTCGTCAGTGCGGTTACGGTACCCGGGGCGGCGGTCACGAACGGCAAGATCGTTCCTTCGTCGATCGATACGGCCATCGTGGCCGACCAGCCGGGTCCCGATTATAACGTGAGTTCCACGCCCAAGCTCACCATCCCCGGCTTCAAGGGAAGCCCTAAATATGATGCGTTTTACGGGAGTATTGCGAGCTCAACGAGCGGCGGCTTTATCGGTCAAAAGGCAGTACCTACGGCGGATGACATAACGAGCGCCAAACAAAAGGTGGCCGATATTTTAGCATCTGCCCTGCAAAACAGCTTGACCGGCAGTTACACCAACAATTTCAAGATCCTGGACGGCGCCACGAATATTCAAATAACGAAGATTACCGTGAATTCCTCTACCGACGAAAACGGCAAATTCAGCGTATTCGGCGAAGGAACTTTGTCGGCGATTGGATTCGATGAGACGGCGTTCAAAACATTTTTGCTTTCACTCGCCCAATCGGTTGAGGCCAGTTCCACGTGGAGCGCCGATCCGAGCCTCACGTATACAAATGTGAAACCGGACTTTACGAATGGAAAGTTGAGTTTCTCATTAAACGTCCAGGGCTCGCTCGAACCGGTATTCTCGGTGGATGATTTTCGTCGCAATGTCGCTGGAAAAAAGATCAGTGACACAAAAGATGTCGTTGCCTCACTTCCCGAACTTCAGGAAGGCACCATTTCGGTGTGGCCGGCATGGTTGTGGCAGATACCCACCAATACGAACAGGATACAGGTGATCGTGGATTAAAATTTCCCTTTTGTCGTCGCTTCCGTGATCTCCGGCGACGTTGTGTCGCTAAGAACAACGACCGAAGCGCGAGCAACCCCGAAATTGATTGCGGCCAATTTGCTCGACATCCAAATATCAATGGTATTTTGGATCCTGCGATTCATGCGATCCTCAACCGTGAATATCTTGGTGCCGAAAAGCGCCGGAATCTGTATGGTGGTCCCAAACGCGAGACCGTTACTCGCAACGATGCCGTCGTGGGTTCTCGTCCCGTTTGCTGTCATGAAGGGTGTGTTATCGGTTTCGTCAGGGGTACTCGCATATGCTGTTATCCTCATCGTAAGGACCTGAACAATTTTCGGCTGGGTTTCGGGTATTTTTATATCAGCGCCGGCCTTGCTCACCATGCCGAATAAGCTAAATCCGCCGATGAGGACCGTTGCCGTTATAGATCGTATGGTGCGTTTCATAAACTATGTTTTTCCAATAAAAAAGCCCCTCTCGGGGTATACCATGCTCTTCTATTGATTGTTCTTAATGATAGCTGAAGGGGATCCGAAAGTCAAGGAACGTTCGGCTCTGGTTCCAAAACCAGAGCCTCGCGCCTTGATTTTCCTCTAGAACCAAACCAGTTCTCCCGTCACGCTTACCACCTCGTCCAAGGTGGTCGTTCCTGCGATAGCTTTTAAAATTCCGTCTTCTTGCATGGAAACCATCCCCTGTTTTTTCGCCACTTCGCGGAGCGCCACTTCGGACGCTTCGTGAAGGATAGTTGTCTCCAGATCAGGACCGCCTTCCAGAAATTCAAAAATGCCGATGCGCCCCTTATAGCCAATGCCATTGCACTGCGGACAACCTACCGGCGCGAAGAGCGTCGGATGTTCGTATGGTTTCCTGTCAACGGTGGCCGGCAGGTGGGCGAGCAATTTCTTTATTTTGTCTGCGGTTCCGTCGTCCATCAGAATGGCCTTCTTACAGACCATGCAGAGTACGCGCACCAATCGCTGGGCGATGATGAGCGACAGGGCTGGTCCGATCGAGACCGCTTTCACGCCGAGATTGATAAGCCGCGGCACGGCGCCGACGGCATCGTTTGTATGAAGGGTTGAAAGCACAAGGTGCCCGGTAAGCGCTGACTGCATCGCGATGTCAGCAGTTTCGAGATCGCGAATCTCACCGACAAGAATCACGTCAGGATCCTGCCGCACAATGGCGCGCAGGCCGTTCGCGAACGTATATCCAGCTTCCTCGTCCACCTGCGTCTGCTCAATGCCTTCAATGCGGTATTCGATCGGATCTTCCAGCGTGATGATCTTCATCTCCGGGCTATTGATGGACCGGAGAAACGCATAGAGCGTCGTCGTCTTGCCGGAACCGGTGGGGCCGGTGTTCAAAATGAGTCCATTCGGCCGGTCCAGCGCTTTTTTGACGATCATGAGGTTGTCGGTGCGCAAACCTAAATTCGGCAAACCGACGAGCGTGGCCGATGGATCAAGCACGCGCATCACAATCGTTTCGCCGAATTCCGCCGGAATAACCGAGACGCGCATCTCAATGTCCTTGCCGGCGAGATTGATGGTGAACCGCCCGTCCTGCGCTTCGCTCCGGACATTGATCTTCATTGCGGAAAGCAACTTCACGCGCGATATAAAACTCTCATAAAAAACAAGCGGCAGGTCGTCATAAATATCGTGCAGGAGCCCGTCCACGCGCAGACGAATCTTGGCCTTCTTTTCCTCCGCTTCGGCATGGATATCCGACGCGTGGACCGCGAGCGCACCCGCAAAGATAATCTGAATGAGGTCGGTTGGCGAGGCCTTCGTAAAATCCAATCCGCCAATCGCGGCATGAATGTTATCCAACGTCATAAGTTGTAACGTCAATTCCTCAAGGCGATTTTTGGAAATGGCTATTTTGCCGGTGATGGTTTCCGCCGGCGGTTTCACAAATTTGTAGAAGTCGAATGCCGATGCCAAACTGGAAGGCGAAACCACGAAAATTTTTATCTCATATTTTTTTGCCCCAAGATTCTCGAGTACCTTCTTCGTAGTTGGGAGTGTCGGGTTCACGGCGACCGCGGCGATTTTCTGGTCGCGCACTTCAATAACCGCTATGTTCCCGTCGCGGGCGTCGGCTTCGGGAACAATACGGACGGCATCCAAGGAAACCGGCATTTTAGAAAGGTCGGCATACGGATAGCCCAATTTTTGCGCAAGCCGTTCCGCCGCACGTTCTTCGCCGGCACGGCGGACCTTTGTAAGCCGCGACTGAAGTTCGCTCTGTCCTCGTAATGAATCAGCCATTAGATATAAGTATAGCAGGAACGATTTTGGGCATCACTGCCAAACTGCCGCCACGGGAACGACGGATGAAGCTATGATCGGTGGCGGGAAGGTGGACGTAGAGAGAGAAAGCATCCCGACCTCCGCGGTCCAAATACTTGAAGAAACATTGATGTCCCCGAAAATGTCCCATTCCGGACCTCCGGGAAGGCGCGGTGCGCAGCTATACTCGGCCACCTCTCCAGTCACGGAAAAAGGACGGGTCCCCGTGAATGGCGAGCAGAGCGTTCCGTCGCCGAGCTTCACGAGCCACGCCCAATTGTTCGGCGCGGGTGCGGCTGGGACTTCCGGCGCGAGCAGCGGTTTTGTAAGCGAGAGAATGAAACTGGAAGTTGCCGCCGGATTCCCCGGATTCATGTTACAGAGCAATGTGCTCGTACTTCCATTTATCTGGAAACAGGGATCCTGAATGCCATTGCCCACCGCGCAACGCCACGCGTCCGTGCGATAGGGCGCCGCGATCGAATTTGTCCAACACGAGCCACGCACGGCCGGCGCGGCATTGATCGGCAGAGATGCCTCATAGGCGATAACCCGTGTCGGTTGTGCGTTCGGCGCATTGCTAACTGAAGGATTGCCGTTTGGAATCGGAGCCCGAGCGAAAAACTGGCCGGCACCAAAAAGAATGACGAGGAGAAAAACGATGATGACGGTTATTTTTTGAGCTTTTGGTTTCATAGAAGTAATTTTCAATGGATGTTTGAGGTTATAGATCCCCGCCTCTGCGGGGACGCTCGATTTTATAGCCTCGCTTCGTTCGGATAAAATCGGCGATTGTTAAATTGAAAATTATCGGAATTTGAACGTTCCCACGATCCGATCCAGTACGTCGCGCAGCTTCGCTTCGTTGAACGGCTTCAGTTGATATTCCGTGGGATAGTTTCCTATTTGTGAAAAATGGATCGTATATTCCACCGCCCAGCATTGCCCACTATGCAGGGTGCGATAGCTTGTCGTTTCATAGTAATTTCCCGCGCCGGCATCGCTCCCGTGGAAGACCGTAAAGACAGTTCCGTTGATCGTTATAGTGGATGTCGGCAATCGGCCGGGTGGCCCCGTTGGTTCGATCGCGAGGCATTTTGCGACCGCCGCGGCATTGCCGCTTTCGCCGACCGTGAGCGTCGCTTCGACAAAGTTCGTTTGTGGTTCAAAAGCCCGCGGGACCCTCAGCGCGAATAACTGCGATCCGGGACCGCCGGGCGTTCCCTCGCGCCAATTGTCGGTCGGCGTTGCCGGATAATTATCGTTCACATCAAAATCGATCGGATACGCGATGCTCCATCCATTATTATTTTGGTCCGTTTGCCACTCGGAAACGTTTTTATAATATGCGTCCACGCCTTGCCCTTCAGATACCACCTGCGATGTGTTCTCTAAAATATCCGCAGAATACTGTTTCGCTGCGCCGTAACGGACGCCAAGGTAAAAACCTGCAAACGGCAACGCTACAAAAAGCGCAAGCGCGAGAATTTTTGAATACCATGTCACCTTGTTCCATTTTATCTTCACCCATCCATTATAGCACGGAATAGTTGAGGTTCGGCCTCGCCTCGAAGCCGAACCTCGGACTCAGAAATTTACCGTCAGCGGGCTGCCGAGGCCGGTCACGTAATCGTAGCGTTTCCGCGCGTCGCAGTAGTACTTGCAAGTGCCGTTCGAGCCGCTTGCAATGTCGCGGAAAAATTTGAGCGTACCCGACGACGCTTTGTCGCCATACATCGCGGGAAGCGTTGCTCGGTGTCCGAGCGCATAGATCGCTGCCCATTGTGGCGCGCCCGCGCTCGTACCGCCGACCGTGTACCAGCCGTTCTTCGAAGAACCGGTTGTCTTATAAACTGCAAACCCCGACGCCGGATCGGCATCGAAGGAAACGTCCGGCACGGCGCGCATGCCGTTCGCCTTCGGCACGGAATATGTTTTTTGATAGTCCGGCTGGGTTTCGTACGCGCTCACGCCGCCGCCGCTCCCGGACCACGCTGATTCCGAAACGAGCGCGCCCTTTGATGAAAGCTCGAGCGAAGTGCCGCCAACGCCAACGACCGCAGGCGAGACCGCCGGCCAACTCACGCCGGCGCCGCCGTCGCCGGATGACGCGAAGAACACAGCGCCGTACTTGCTCACGAAATGCGCGTCGTACGACGTCTCGTCCGAAAATTCATCCCCGCCCCAACTCATCGAAACCGCGATGACGTCTTTCCTTTTTGCCGCGTAATCGATCGCCCCAAGCAAATTATCGCCGCTCGGCGTTTTTGCCTCGACGAGCAAGATCTTCGCCCGTGGCGCGATCGCATGCGCCCACTCAACATCGAGCGATGTTTCGAGCGCCCATCCACTATCTGTTTTTGTCGAACTCGCCATCACATGCTTCTCGAGACATTTGTTCTTTACCGTGCACGCCGGAAGCCCGTACGCCGCGCCAAAAACGCCGAGATCATTTTCAATCGTCGCGTCGTCGTAAGCATCTACGATCGCGATGGTTCCCGAACCGCCAGAGGCCGGCAGGTTATATATCTTTTTTATCACGCTCGGCGCAACGCCCAAGGGCGATTTCCCTCCGGAAGACCTCACGTGAATCGGCGGCTTTCCTTTAAAAATGAGGATACCCCACCCTTACGGGTGGGGAACTCTCGCAAGGTTAGACAATGCGTTACGGGAACAGCAATTGAATAACGTGCTGCGGCAATTCGCCGAACAGTTCACATCAATTGATGACGCGGTGACGAGATTGCAGATATTGACCGGCACGCGTGAAGGACAAGTCTTATTCCGTAAAGTGATCCAAATTCTTGAGAGCGGCGAAAGCGACCCTGATTGGACAGCCCTGCTCGCGACCATTTTGAAAAACATTTCGGATGAAAAAATTGCAACACAGTTCCGGCAATACGAATTCTTGCTTTCCCAAATTGACAAGCTAAGTCCGCAGTCGCTTGTCGTATTGAGCAAATATAACATATGGAAAGACGCCCTCATCTCAGGGACAACCACGACGAGCAAAAAGAAACGACGGGACAGAACGAAGGAAGGCCGAGGAACAGGCGCGGCACCCGCGACTGCTGAACGGAGCGGAGGCCAGCAGGCCGGAGCGGAGTGAAGTCGGACTTTGGTTTTGCGAGGTGATGGGTCGAAAACGCCAGTGTTTGCGCGGCAAACCGGACTTGCTACCCCATCATTCCGATCACCCCCGCATGATGGGGTGAATGATGGGGTAAATTGGTGTCAAAAGTCAGGGATTTTGGGTAAAATACGTTCGGACGGAGTTGTAGATACTCACCAAAGAATTGTTTAAGTCAGTTTCAGAAAAATTTTGACGCGCTTCGCGGAGCGAAGCGTATGGTGGGGTGGGGGTAGAAACGAGAGAACGATTTTTTAGAGAGAGGTTGGAGCCAAAGATTTTTAAGAGCGAAGATTTTTTGGGGTCGGGGTTGGCGAAATACATTACGGTATACTGCTTGCCCCACGCCACCCGTGCGCGCAGTATGAATCGTGCCGATATGAAGATCGGCTACTCCCTTTTTGCATTGAGATTACTTTCTTTCAATCCTAGTTTTTCTACGAGCTTGTAAGAACCCGCGAAACTCGCATAGCCCCGCCATGAGGCCGTTGCGTTTTGGAGTAATGCTTTTGTCAGCTTGCCGTTTTTCACCATTGCCTCATATCGCCGCTTCTTTTTCATAAAACGCTTGACGGTGGATTTGCGAAGATAACGCTTGCCGTCTTTGACGACATAGCCAAGAAATCCGAGGCCGCGATCTATCGGGAAAATTTCGGCCTTCTTGGGGTGCAGTTCAAGTTTTAAGCGATCGTGCAGAAAAACCTTTATGCGCTCCTTATCTTCAAAAAGATGTTTTTTATCCGTTCCGAGAATTAAAAAATCATCCATGTAGCGGAGATAGTATTTTTCATGGAGTTCCCGTTTTATGAAATGGTCAAGTTCGTTTAGGTAGACATTGGCGAAAAGCTGGCTCGTAAGATTGCCTATCGGTATCCCTTTCGGATTGCTGGCGATTATCTCATGGAGAAGCCATAAAATATCTTTGTCGTGAATTTTCCGGTGGAGCATTGCGAGGAGTATTTCCTGATCCACGTTGTCGAAATACTTAGAAATGTCGCATTTCAAGCAATAAATTGTTACTGGCCGCATTTCCTCTCTCTCTCTCTCTCTCTCTCTCTCTCTCTCTCTCTCTCTCTCTCGTGCCCGCCCATGATGGCCTTGCGAGAATCTGATGGTGTTGTGGGCGGGCACGACTTTAATGCTTTTATAAAATACTCAAGGCGAAGTATCGCCACGTGCGTTCCCTTCCCTCTCCGGCAAGCATAGGAATCATAGACGAATCCCTTATCAAGCATCGGCTCGATGATATTACATAGCGCGTGATGCACCACCCTGTCGCGGAACGGAGCCGCCTTGATGACGCGCTTCTTGGAATCGGTAACGACGAACTCCCGATAGCCGCCGTGGCGGTATGTCTTATGCGCCAGTTCCCGTTGCAACGCAAGCAGGTTTT
>CAZADL010000013.1:0-17818 GCA_964483915.1 uncultured Candidatus Saccharibacteria bacterium
AAAAGTTACCTCTAGGTGTTAACTGTACAGGTACTTGACACCCCGTGTAGGAAGGTCGTTGGAAACCGAGAGGTGTCCGGGGAGTCCCGCCTTGGCGGGACGACGCCATCGGCTCAATATTTTCTTAATGGCTCATTTTTGGTATCATAAGGGCATGACCGCTCTTGAACAAATCGTGAAAGACTTGGAATCGGCGCTCTCGGGGGTCGTTGCTAAATTAAAAGCCGACATTTCAGGTATTCGCGGCAATCGGCCATCGCCGGAGGCAATACAAAATATTACGATCAGTTTATATGATCAAACACTTTCTGTCCGTGAGCTTGGGTCGCTCTCGGTCCTGTCGCCACGGACGATTCAGATAACGGTATGGGACAAAAATGCCGTCAACCCGATCGTGAAGGCAATTGAGGCGGCGCATCTGGGGCTTACGGCGACAAATGATGGTACGACCATCCGCGCAACTCTTTCGCCCCTCGGCGATGAGCGCCGCGAGGAACTTACGAAGCTCGTCAAAAAAACCGCGGAAGCCGCGCGTATCCAACTTCGCGCCCGCCGCGACGATATTATGAAACGCATAAAAGACGGCGAGGCGGCAAAGGAACTTACGAAGGACGATGTTTTCAGAGGAAAGGAAAAAATCCAAAAAATAATCGACGCGACGAACGGCGACATTGAAAAGATGGTGAATGAAAAACTGGCGGAGCTTGGTGAATAAAAATCGTTGGTATGATAATTTTTCTTCTTGTTGTGATAGGTCTTTCCATCTTGGTTCTCGGACACGAAGCAGGACATTTTTTGTGCGCGAAATTATTCGGCCTCAAAGTGGACGAATTCGGTTTTGGGTTTCCGCCGCGGATATGGGCCTGGCGACCGAAGAAAAACAAAGGGACCCTTCGCGAGGCTCAGGGTGACACTGAGTACAGTGTCAATTGGCTGCCATTCGGTGGCTTTGTTAAGATTTCTGGCGAACGCGGAGAGTTTGCTATGGTAGAGGACGATCCTATCGACATTGTACGAGGAGAGAAACAGAAAAGAACCGCCACACATCGGTTGTTTTATTCCCAACCAGCGTGGAAAAAGAGCATTATTGTTCTCGCAGGCATCGCAGTAAATTTTTTATTGGGATGGCTGCTGCTATCGTTCGTGCTCATGATCGGCACGCCGAAGGCGCTCTTGATCACTGGCGTGGAACCGGGGTCTCCGGCAGCCCAAACCGGCATTGCTGCGGGTGATCTCATAAAAAATTTTACTGATGCACAAGCATTCATCAGTTTCGTGAACGCTCATCTCGGCACGCCCACACCAATCGCGCTGCTCAGAAACGGCAGGGAAGTGGATGTTACCGTAACGCCGCGCATAAAGATCGGCCCGAACGAAGGCCCGATCGGCGTCGCCTTAACAGAAGGGGGAACGATGCGCGAACCGTTTTTTCAAGCTCTCTCAGACGGCCTGCGGACCTCTCTTCTCCTCGTAGGAATGATATTCCAAACTTTCTCGCAACTTATCAAAAATCTCTTCATCCACGCCTCGCTCCTTGCGGGCGTTGTGGGGCCCGTCGGTATTTTTGGAGTCGCCGAGGAAACCGGCAAAATTGGATCCGTGTATCTCCTTCAGCTCCTCGGCATTATTTCATTGAATCTGGCAGTTGTGAACTTGATCCCGTTTCCGGCGCTCGACGGCGGCCGGTTCCTCATAATCCTCATTGAAAAGATCAAAGGGTCGGCGATTCCGGAGAAGATAGAAGCATGGGTCAACGGCCTCGGTTTTGCGTTTCTGCTTTTACTCATGCTCTTGCTTACGATCCGCGACGTCCGGGGATTATTCTAGCTTAAAATTTTTTTATGGATGAATATATCAACAATCTTCTGTGGCGTTATGCCACGAAAAAGTTTGATTCGCAGAAAAAACTGTCGAATACGGAAACCGATATGCTCGAGGAGGCGTTGCGCCTTGCACCGAATTCATACGACTTACAATTGTGGAAATTCTATCGCATTGATGATCCAGCTATCCGTGCGGCCGTAAAGGATGCCGGTTATGGCCAATCGCAGATTACCGGCGCATCGCATCTTTATGCGCTTGCATCAAAAGTTGCGCCAAAAGAACAAGACGTTTTGGATCTTATAGAATCTGTAAAGGTGACGCGCGACGTAACGGGCGAATCGCTCGCGGGATATAAAAAATCGCTCGAAGGTGCGATTACGGGAAAGCCAGCAGCAGATATTGCTGCATGGACCGCGAAACAGGTTTACATCGCACTTGGATTTATCCTTGATGCGGCGGCCCAGCATCATATCGACGCATGCCCCATGGAAGGATTCGATCATGCAAAAGTAAGCGAAATTATTGGCGCGACGAAGGAGGGTTATGCCGTACAGGCGCTTTGCGCCGTCGGCCACCGTGCCGCAGACGATAACCGTGCGATGCAGAAGAAGGTGCGCTATCCGAAAGAGAAGGTGATAAAGATAATATAAGAAGGCGAAGAGTTACATAGGCGGCAGGGCGTCTGCCATGGCGTGATGCTTATCAATGGTTCTGAAGGTCGCCCGTTCGGCGTCAAATTTGAGGTCTACGGTGCCCAAAGCCCCGTTCCGATGTTTCGCGACAATGACTTGCATGGTGCCTGCTTCTTCCTCGCCGTAGGTTGCATTTGAATCGCGGTCTTTTCTGTAGAGGAACATCACAACGTCCGCGTCCTGTTCAATGGATCCCGATTCGCGAAGGTCGGAAAGCCGCGGCATGCCGCCACGCTGTTCAATACCGCGCGAGAGCTGAGATATGGCAAGTACCGGCACCTTGAGCTCGCGGGCGAGAGCTTTGAGCCCGCGTGATATTTCCGTAACTTGAGCCACCATATTATCGCTTGAAGTGCGCGGCCTGATAAGTTGTAAATAATCGACGATCAGAAGATCAAGCCCGTGTTCCACCTGGAGCCGCCGCGCCATAGAACGCATCTGGATAATGTTCAGGGAGGGGGAATCGTCCACGAATATTTTTACCTCCGAGAGCTTGTCGAGGCCATTCTGGATCATGGCGAATTCGGTATCGTTTTCAATGCGGCCGGTCAAAATATGCCAGAGGGGAACCTGCGAGGCCGCGGAAATGATCCGATCTATGATTTGCTCGCGAGACATTTCAAGGGAGAAGAATCCGACCGTCACTCCGGTCGCCGCGGCCTGCCGGGCGATATCAAGAGCCAACGACGTTTTGCCAACCGAGGGCCGTGCCCCCAGGACGACGAGTTCGGACTTTTGGAGGCCGGAGAGGATCAGGTCGATCTCGGGGAATCCGGTCGGCACGCCACGGATTTTGCTGCCGCCCGCGTGCAGTTTTTCCATCCGATCATAAGCGGTCTTCAGTTCGTCTTTTACCGACGCAAAATTCTGAGGAAGCGAATGCTCAGAGACCGCGAGAATTTTCTGTTCGATATCATCCATCAGGTCCTCAAGATTTCGCTTTGGCACAAAAGCCATGTCGGTGATCTCGGCTGCCACCCGGATAAGGTCGCGGAGCGTCTTCTTTTCTTTTACGATTTTTGCGTAATACGCGACGTGGGACGCGGTCGTCACCTGATTCGTGAGATCGGCAAGATAACCGGACCCGCCGACATCCGCAAGCGTGTCTTTCTCTTTGAGATAGGTCGTAAGCGACATGACGTCAATCGGCTGGTGCCGCTCGTGGAGCAAAAGGATCGCGTCAAATATTTTTTCGTGCTGGGGAGAATAAAAATCTGCCGGCGTCAAAACGTCCGCCACATGGAAGATCGCGTTCTTGTCGATGAGAACGCTTCCCAAGACCGCCGCTTCAGCATCCAGATTTTGCGGCGGTAATTTCAATAGTGATTTTTTTGCAGGGGACATTAAAAAAATTTCTTTACGATGCGCGGCCCTCTCTCCGTGTCCCGCACTTCGTATCCTAACGCCTCTATTTCTTTCCGCAAGGCGTCGGACTGCACAAACTGTTTATGATCTCTGTATTGCTGATACTCCTTCAGCTTTCTTTGGATTTCTTTTGGAACGGAATAATGCTTCATGGGTATATCAAAACAGAGACCCAATATTCTGTCGATTTTTTTCAATAATGCTAACTTTTCTTTAGATAATATATTGTCATTGAGCAGGACGGCCTGTACCAAGCTAAGCAATAGAGGGATGTCCAAGTCGTTATTGATAGTCTGGAGGAGGGATTGTTCATAATGTTGTTGTGCTTGTTTAGATTTTTTATTTGCGTCCGCGTTTTCTTTATCGCTTAAACTGGTATCTTGACAATAGCTGTTTATCTTCTGATATATATTCTCCAGCCCATTCTTCGCCGCTTCCAAACTTTCCCAAGTAAAGTTCAGTTTCGTTCGGTAATGCGCGCCGAGGACGAGATAGCGGAAAACGAGAGGGGAGTAGCCCTTCTTTTCAAGTTCGGCGAGGGTGAAAAAATTTCCTTCGGATTTCGCCATTTTCCCCTCGTCCACCAAAAGAAATTCGCCGTGCATCCAGATGTTCGCCAAGGGAACGCCGTACGCCGCTTCCGACTGCGCGATTTCATTCGTGTGATGCGTGCCGATGTGGTCTACGCCGCCGGTATGAATATCGAACGGCTGGCCCAGGAAATGCCGCGAGATGGCGGAACACTCCACGTGCCATCCGGGAAATCCTTCGCCCCACGGCGACGGCCAATGGAGAATGTGACGCTTGAATTTTCCTTCAAGAAAAAACCAGAGCGCAAAATCCGCCGGATTCCTTTTTTCTTTATCAATAACGACCTCGCCGCGCGCACCCGTTATTTTTTCCTTGAGCGGCTGCCCGGAAAGCCTGCCGTAGTCCGGAAATTTCGCCACCTCAAAATAAATTGCACGGTCCGTGCGATAGGCAAACCCGCGTTCAAAAAGTGTTTGAATCAGCGCGATCTGCTCGCCGACATATTCGGTCGCGGGAGCCACGATGTCCGGTTTTCTGATGTTCAGCTTTTCAAGATCACGAAAAAAGGCATCGGTGTAGAATTTTGCGATATCTCTGACGGATCTTTTTTCTGCTTTGGCGGTTTGTTCCATTTTTTCTTCGCCAGCGTCCGAATCTCCCGTTAAATGTCCGACATCGGTGATATTCATCACGCGCCGCACGTGGTAACCGTTATATTCAAGCGTCCGGTACAGAATGTCTTCAAAAATATAAGTGCGCAGATTGCCGATATGGGCAAAATTATAGACCGTGGGACCGCAGGTGTAGAGGCCCACCCAATCCTTATGGACCGGTTTTAACTCTTCTTTCCGGCGCGATAGGGTATTATAGAGTTCCATTTCTACCATCATAGCATCGCAGACGGAAAAACGAAAAAGGGGGAAACTAAAAGATAGCTCATTTTGCGACTGATATATCCGCTCGATGATAAATTCACAGCATATCTGTTGCAAAATGAGCGTAATGTTTTCTGACGGATAGACAGGGGATCTTTCATTCACTTGGCATAAGCTGTCTATCCGTCAGAAAACATATCTTGTGCGACAGATAGTATCTATAAGGGGCTGCTTAAAGAACTATTCCCCCGGCAATTCCATGTCGCTTTTTTCTCGCAGGTGGTAGGATAAAACGGTGAAAAAAGGATTGTTTTATGTTTTTATATTTTTTGGCATCATCGTTCTCTTCAACTACATTTCTCTGCAATTCGGTTTTTTACATCTTCCCCTTTCGCCCTTCTCCGCGGGAAGAACCGGCTACGACGGCCTTCCGTCCGTCAATTTCAACTTTTTCAGCCCAACCGGCGGCGGGAACGGTTTTGGCAGTTGGCGATCAGGATAACTATTGCTACCATCTCGGCTTCGGAAAATATGTGGCCGTTGAAGATAGTGCGCAAGGGCTTGTCTTGTGGTATGCCCACCTCGGAACAATCGCGGTAGCTCCGGGAAAAAATATCGCAAAGGGCGCAGAGGTTGGAACGGTCGGCGCAACCGGTTATGAGGTCGGTGTCCATCTTCATTTTTCTCTATTTGATGAAAATGGATTTTCCATGCAGAATAGGAACGGGTGCGGTCCTGATCCGACGGGTAGAGATATTGACCCCGTCCCCTTTTTGGAAAAAGCGCAGGGCTAAAGATTTATGATTCAGAGCACAAAAATTTATCTTATCGGCATCGGTGGCATCGGTATGAGCGCGCTTGCGCGTTTTTATCGCGCCCAAGGGTACCAAGTTTCTGGATCGGACAGTACCCGGAGCGAACTCACGGATACTTTGAAAAAAGAGCATATTCCGGTCGCGATCGGCCATGCGCATAAAAATATGAAGAAAGGCATTGATCTCGTAATCTACAACCGCGCGATCCATCCGGATAACGCCGAAATCCTCGCCGCAGAAAAACTGCACATAACAACGCTCTCCTATGCCAAGGCACTTGGGAAATTAACGGCAAAATATACCACCATTGCCATCACGGGTTCTCACGGCAAAAGCACGACCACGGCGCTCGCGGCTCTCACGCTCATGAAGGGCGGTTATGATCCGACCGTGCTCATTGGCACGAAACTGAAAGAGTTCGAAGGAGAGAACTTTCGCGTCGGAAAAAGCGGCTATCTTGTCCTTGAAGCCGATGATTTCGGAGCGGCATTTACCGCTTATTTCCCTACCGTCGCGATCGTCACGAATATTGATCGAGAACACCTTGATTTCTATAAAAACTTCGGCAATCTCAAGAAGGCCTTCCTGAAATTTCTGTCGCGCGTGAGGCCAGGCGGGCTCATGATATTAAATCGCGACGATGGTCAGCTTCGAAGCTTGAGCCGTCGTATCGATATGATTTCAAGAAAAACCAACGCAACGGTCATCTGGTATTCAGCCACAGGAACGCTGGCAAGAAAAATTAAAAAAATCATTTCCATCCCGGGCCGGCACAACGTCTCGAACGCAGCCGCCGTCTATGAGCTCGGAAGATTTTTGGAAATTCCGGAGAAAAAAATTCTCTCCGCGATCCATAGCTATCACGGTGCGTGGCGTCGCATGGAATTACGGGGAACGTTCCATGGCGCGCCGGTCTTTGACGATTATGCCCATCATCCAACCGAAATCAAGGCAGCGCTTCAGGGACTTCGCGAGAAATTTCCGAAGAAAAGAATACTCTGTGTTTTTCAACCGCATCAAGCAAAACGGCTCGCGCTGCTCTTTAAGGAATTTCAGAGCGCGTTCAATGCCGCAGATGAGACGCTCATCATCCCCCTCTATAATGTCGCCGGCCGCGACAAAATAATTCCGGGACGCGATTCTGCGGCGCTCGTTCGTGCGATCCAAAAGAAACAATCTCGCACATCGATTTTTTATCTCGCGAATCCACAGAAGTTGAAAGATGCTCTTCTCGCACTGAACACTATTCCCCTCTCCCGAACAGTGATCGTCATGATGGGTGCGGGCGACATCGTGAAAATGACAGAAAAGCTATTGCAATAACTCTCCCGTCATCCTGAGCGTTCGCGAAGGATCTTTTCGGAAAAGATTCCTCGTCCCTCGCGGGGCATTGGGACAGGCTCGGTTTGGAATGACGGAATGTGTTATCATATCCCCACCATGGCTTTCAACGAATACAAGGACATTGAAGATTTCAAGGAAAAATGCGGTTATACGATTGACGAGGTATGGTATCCGCGCGTGACAAAAATCGTGACGATCAAGGCCAAACCGGCGCTGTACCGTTATTACGGCGCGGCGACGAGCTTCAAGGCGGCGCAAGATACCACCGAACAATCTGCAAAAGAAGGAACGATGGTGCATGAAGCCGTTGAAGCGGTCCTTCTTGGAAACAATCCTGAGATCCCCGCATCCATCGCTCCTGCCGTAAACGCCGCTTTGTCTTTTCTTAAAAAAAGCCGTATTGAAGTGAACCCTGAGCACATAGAGCGCCGCATTTTGAACCGTGATGAGCGCTATGCCGGAACCATAGATGCGATCGCGCGCATCGGCGGCAAGCTTGGCGTCCTTGACATCAAAACTTCGCAATCCATCTACCGGGATTATAATCTCCAAACATCTGCCTATGTGGAAGCATTAAAAAACGAGTTTGAGGATCTCGGAACCCGTTGGATACTTCGCATTGACCAGATTCAAAAATGCCTTCGGTGCGGCGCGCGGCGGCGCGTGAAGGGCGGCCGTGAAAAGATTGTGATTGCTTGGAATAATAGTGCGCAGCGAAGCTGTATCCATGTGTGGGGCGAACTCATGGGAGAGATAGAACTTCAAGAATTCCCCTCGTGGCAGTCCGACTTCAAAGCATTCCTCGCCGCCAAAAAACTCTGGGAATGG
This sequence comes from uncultured Candidatus Saccharibacteria bacterium, assembly GCA_964483915.1. Lineage (GTDB taxonomy): Bacteria > Patescibacteriota > Minisyncoccia > UBA6257 > 2-01-FULL-56-20 > CAJAQL01. The sequence continues at coordinate 8,275 of CAZADL010000013.1, forward strand.
GAGAACGAAGAGTGGCTCATGAAGGTCGGCTATCTATGATGCCTTACGGATTAACCATTCAAATCGCGTGAGATGAGACGATATCAGAACAATTTCGAGAGATAATCTCAATGAATTTTTTCCGTTGTAGAATAACGGCTCATTCTACCGAATGAGTCGTCTACTGACTCTTCCTCGCGGCTTTCTTCCGTTCGTTCTCGGTCAGATATTTTTTTCTGATGCGGATGCTCTTCGGCGTAATTTCCACCATTTCTTCGTCGTCAATATAGTCAAGCGCGTCTTCCAAGGAAAGCGCGATCGGAACTTCGAGCTGGGCCTGCAATCCTTCGTTTTTCGCGCGGAAGTTCGTGAGCTGTTTCTCGCGCGCGACATGCACCATCACGTCGCCTTCTTTCGCGTTCTCACCAACAACCATCCCTTCATAGACCGGCACGCCGGCGGAAATGAAAAGCTTTCCCCTCCCCTGCGCCACGACAAGCCCATAATTGTTTGAAATGCCAGCCTCGGTCGCAACAATGGAACCGTGCGGAATCGCCGTGATGTCACCCTTATATATCTCGTAGCCGGTAAAAAGCGTGTTCATAATGCCCGTGCCCTTGGTGGAGGTAAGAAACCGGTTCCGGATGCCGATAAGCCCGCGCGTCGGGATCATAAAATCAATATGCGCCACATGATTGTCGTCCACGCGCATATCTTTTATCACGCCGAGCCGTTTCCCGAACATTTCAATGACGGTACCGGCAAATTCTTCAGGAACTTCAATTGAGGCGAGCTCCATCGGCTCTAATTTCTTGCTCTCAATCTCCTTGAAAATAACTTCCGGTTTGGAAACCTCAATTTCAAACCCTTCGCGCCGCATCTTCTCAATGAGGATTGCGAGGTGCAATTCGCCACGGCCGGCGACGGTGAAGCGGCTTGCGCTGAGCGAAGCCGAAGTATCGGAAGTATCCGTCGGAGCGACAGAAAGTGCGACGTCGGTTTCCAGTTCTTTATTAAGCCGGTCTTTCAAGTTGCGTGACGTGGTCTGCGTCCCCTCTCTGCCGCGAAATGGCGAGGTGTTTACGCCAAAGGTCATTTTAATCGTCGGCTCGTCAATTGCAATCGTGGGAAGCGCAACGGGATACTCGAGATCGGTGATCGTCTCGCCGATCGAGACATCAGGAATGCCGGCAATGGCTACGACATCTCCCGCTTCGGCTTCCGGGACGTCAACCCGACTCAGCCCGTCAAAGAGCATCACCGAAGTCAATTTTTCGGTTTTTATCTCCCCGCTGCGCGTGATGTGCGCGATGACCGCTCCCTTTTTGAGAGTCCCGGAATAGAGGCGCCCGACCGCGATTTTGCCTTTATAGTTATCATACGCAAGGTTTACCGTAAGCATCTGTGTTGTCGCAAGTTCTCCCCTCTGAGGCGGCGGGATATATTTCACGACGGCCGTAAATATCGGCTCTATGTTTTTCATCTCGTTTATCTTTGGTGCCGGACCTGCTTTGCCCTGCACCGCGACCGCATAGATGACCGGGAAGTCTATCTGTTCTTCCGTCGCGCCAAGTTCAAAAAAGAGGTCGAGCGTTGCATTCAGGGCCCACGCCGGCCGCGCGCCATCTTTATCAATCTTGTTGATAACGACAATGATCTTGTGCCCTGCCTGGATCGCTTTCCGCAAGACGAATTTCGTCTGCGGCATGGGGCCCTCTTTCGCGTCGATCAAGAGCAGTACGCCGTCCACCATGCGCATGATCCGTTCCACCTCGCCGCCGAAATCCGCGTGACCGGGGGTATCCACGATATTGATCTTGATGCCGCGATAGTGCACCGCGGCATTTTTGGAGAAAATCGTAATACCGCGCTCGCGTTCAAGCTCGTTCGTGTCCATGATGAGTTCCGATTGCGCCCCGGCCTTCAGCTTGAAATCCGCGCTCTGTTTCAAGAGCGCGTCCACGAGCGTTGTCTTGCCGTGGTCCACATGGGCAATAATGGCGATGTTGCGGATTTCCATAAAAGTATATCGTTAATTGCTGTAAGAATTGTCATCCCGACGAAGGCCGGGATCCATGCTTAAATTTTTTTCTTGAAAACAGCCCAACGAATAGGTATAATAGCAAAAAATTAAGGAAAGGGCAAAAATGATCCCTCAATTATATTCCCCCGCTCCCCTTTTCACGTTGCCCGACCAGAATGGTAACGAGCGCGCGCTTCGTGATTATCAAGGCGAATGGGTCTTGTTATACTTTTATCCCAAAGATGATACGCCGGGGTGCACAAAAGAAGCGTGCGCAATAAGGGACAGCTTTCCGGATTTCCAAAAATTGAAGATTGCCGTGCTCGGCGTAAGCGTTGACAGCGTAACAAGCCACAAAAAATTCGAGGCAAAATATAAATTACCGTTTACGCTGCTTTCCGACGATAAAAAAGAACTGGTCAAAAAGTACGGCGTCTGGGGTAAAAAGAAATTCATGGGACACGAATATGAGGGGCCGTTCCGTACGTCGTTCCTTATTGATCCCAAGGGCAAAATAGCAAAAATCTATGAGGGCGTGAATCCCGTAACGCATGCGGCGGAGGTGCTGGCCGATTTGAAAGAATTAAAATGAAGTTGAACTCGCCGTGCCAGAGCATTTCTCAATGATGATCGGCGTATGATTGAACTCGCGATTTGCAAGATAGCCCAATGCGAAGCTTGTGGAAGCGACGAGAAAGAGCATGAGCGCAAAAAGAAGCTGCTTTTTATAGAAAACGGCCCAATTTCTAAGGAATTCCATTTCCCTACCGTAACAGGGAAAAGATTAAATTTTTCTAAAAGAAAAATTTACTTTGATCCTCCCTAAAAAGATAGAAAATATGTTTTTTCTATCTTCCCCCTCGCTGGCAAGAATGAAACTCCCCCGGGCTCATCCCCCGCTCACGCTGGAGGATTTCGCCTAAGATGGATTAAAAAATCCTAAAAACTGTTCGTTTTATGGACGATCGTCGATAAAACGATCAATATCGCTTTATGAACGATCGTGGAAAAAGAGATATCGTCGATGAGCCGCTCATGATGCTGCCTATCCTGCGATATGGCCGGCGCGGGATGTTAGAATTGCAGATACTGCTCCCACCGGGTGTAGAGCTCGCGGGTGGCGCGAATATCGCGGACGTTATATTTTGCGATTTCAAAAAATTTCTTTTTCTTGAAAAGCGGCCCCACGTCGTCGCCGGTTATGCCCTCGGCTTTCGGGCTCTCGATCCCGAATGCGTGGCACCAGAGGTGTAGGCTTCCCTTCCGTCGCGTAGCGCCATAGAAGCTCAATTGTTCGGCGAGGTCAATATGCAGGGCTTCAGGATTGTTTTGATAGAGGTACCGGCCACGCATGAGATCCTTCGTCGGACGGATGCCATGGATCGCCGACCGGATCATGATGAACGGAATGTCAAACGCACGGCCGTTGAACGTGATGAAAACCTGATACCGCGCCGCGAGCTCCCAGAACTTTTTGAGCATTTCTTTCTCCGTCATTTGTTTGAAAGAAACACCGTTTTCCTTAATTTCCTCAATTTCCCCGTTTTTTTGGCCAGGTGCCTGATAATAAACCGCACCCTCGTTCTTGTGATAATCAAGCACACCGATCGCAACGATCTCGCCGGTCAGCGGTGAAAATCCAAGGCCGTTTTTAAGGTCTTCCAGGGCAATCTTATATTCTTCGTCGCTTTCGGAATCGCGTTTGATCCATCGGGTCAAATTCTCTTTGGTGGCGTGATCCAGCGCTGAAAAATCTTCGCCGATGGTTTCAATATCAATAACGAGTTTGTTGGTAGCGATTGACATTACGATCAGTATAACATAGAATGGAAGAAATCTGGATTCCGGCTCAAGGCCGGAATGACACATTATTATGGCACATACCAAAGCATTAGGTTCAACCAAACTCGGGCGCGAATCCGCAGCCCAACGTTTAGGCATCAAGGTCAATGATGGCCAAAAAGTGAAGGTTGGCGAAATCGTGGTCCGACAGCGCGGTACGAAGTACCTGCCGGGCACGGGCATGGTCCGCGCGAACGACGACACGCTCTATGCCGGCAAAACCGGCGTCGTGAAATTCAAAGCGAAGACAAAGACGAAGTTCGACGGCAGCCACCGTTACGCGACGATGGTGAGCGTGGAGTAACTGCTCACTGAAAATGATGATACCCTCGGGAATTATTTAAAGATTTAATGCTTCCCGAGGGTATCATCATTTTCATCTCGCAAGGTTGTGTTTTTAAATATGGCAAAGAAAACGGCATCTGAGGGACTCAAACTCACAGTCCCCCAGAATGCCGCCTTCTTTGCTATTATTCTTCTTTTGCGATTGCTACTTTCAGGGTCGCCGACACTCCTTTTTTAAGGTCGATCGGTACGGTATATTCGCCGAGTTCTTTCAAGGGGTATTTCAAATCGATATCCACGCGTTCCTTCGTCGTCAGACCGTGTTCGCGAAGCGCTTTCAAAATTGATTCCTTGTTGACCGAACCAAATACCGCGCCCGATTGGTCCATTTTCATAGTGAACTGGATTTTGGTGCCATTGATCTTTTTCGCGATCTCATGGAGCCGCGCAAGAAGTGCGGCTTCACTCTTTTCATGTTCCGCTTTTAATACGCTGAGTTTCTTCAGCGTGCCGGGAGTGGCCGGTTCCGCCAGTTTATTAGGAAGAAGGAAGTTTCGCGCGTAGCCGTTGTTCACCTCTTTCACGTCAAATTTTTTACCGAGGCCGCGGACGTCTTCAAGAAGAATTATTTGCATGGATTGTTTTTGCTGTTTATATTCCTGGATCCTTCGGCGGAGTTTATCCTGAGCTTGTCGAAGGGCCTCAGGATGACACAACAGTTATTGCGTCATCTCCGACTGTAATACTTTGATTGCCGTATCGAGCTGCGGGTCCTGTTTATTTTTGATGTTATCGTCCGTGAGCGGTACTTTGTAGTCGGGCGAAATGCCTTCGTGATCAATGATTTTGCCCGAAGGAAGCACCCAATGTGCCACGGTTATCTTTAAGGAGGAGCCGTCCGAAAGATTCTCCAGTTCCTGCACGGTACCCTTGCCGAAAGTTTTCTCACCGATCAATTTTATCCCGCGATCATCATGGAGCGCACCGGCAAGAATTTCCGAAGCCGATGCCGACCCGGCGTTCACGAGGATGACCAGCGGAAATTTGCTGAGCGCGCCATCACCGGTTGCGGTATAGGTCGTCGTGCCGACGCTCCGTCCAACCTCGGAAACGACGAGCGAACCCGGTTTCAGGAAATAGCCGGCGAGATCCACGGCAGTATTAAGATAGCCGCCCGGATCGTCCCGCAGGTCGAGCACGATACCTTGAGCGTTCTGGTTCATCGCTTTCACGAGTGCTTCATAAAACAGTTGGTCCGCAGACTGGTCAAATTCATGCAGCGAAATATGGGCAATATTTCCTTTCATCTCAAAATCTACGATCGGCACTTGGATATTGGCACGCGTGATCGTAAAGTCCCTCGTCGTGTCCCATCCGTCATGCATGATGGTGAGCGTGACGCTGGTTCCCACGGCTCCACGGATAATATTTACCGCTTGGTCAACCGTCATGGTGTCGGTGGAACTTCCGTTAATGCCAAGGACGACATCCTGTGCCTTGAGACCCGCCGCTTCGGCCGGAGTGCTTTTGAGCGGAGCGATGATCGTGATCTCATTTTTCGCATTCATGCCGAGTTCCGCGCCAATGCCGCCGAAATTTCCCGTAATGTTCTGTTGGAATTGTTTGCTGTCCGCCGGACTAAAAAATTCCGTATACGGGTCTCCGAGCGATTGCACGAGGCCGGTCACGGCCCCATATACCTTTGCCGTGCTCGAGACCTCGGGGTTGCGCAGATAGAACTCGTTGATGTCCTGCCACGCCTCCCAGAACGTCTCGAAATCAGCGAGAGTTGTTAAAGCACCCTCGGGAGGGATAATATTGTTCGCCTGCGATACCACGATATTTTTCGGATGTTTGATGCCAGTTTCCCACCCAAGCCAATACCCGCTGCCCACGAGAGCAATACCGACAACGACCGCAATGGTCGTTTCCACGATCTGATTTTTTTGGATTTGCATGGTTTCTATGATACCAAAAATTATTGGAAAAGTCCCCTAACTAAGAACCTGTCTTGGAGAATGGGGCTTCTTGGAGAACGGCGTATGTTGCCCCACGGCGGCCGAGTTCGGCTTCCATAAGAAAGAGCGACAAAGCAGGGCAGGTTATCGTAAGTTTTCGCTCGATAGCCGGCAGATCGCTCCGCGGCATATTATTCGGAAGGCGCGCCAGCGTGATATGGCCAAAAAACTCCCGTGATTCCCGCTCGAAATGAACCCCCGCTTTATCTAAAAGAGATTCTAAGCCGTTTTTTATTCTCCCGAGCGTCCGAGATGTCTCGCGCGACGTGGTAAGCCAAATCATGCGGGGCTCTTTGTTCCAGGGGCCATAGATAATTTCCGTAAAGGAAATGTCCTCTGTGGAGAAATCTCGGGCTGTTGTGCGCATCGCCTCCACGATTGCAGGAAGATTCGCGTCATCCTGCGTTCCCAGGAAGGAAATGGTGATGTGCCAATTTTTCTCGGGCATAAAACGGACGCGCTCTCCTTTTTCCCAACCAAAAGAATTCTCAATCTTTTTTTTAACATCTGCAATTGCCCGCCGTGTCGCCGCGTCAAAGTTGATGGCAATGAATAACCTGCGATACATGCGAGTTACGCGTTGAATTTTCCGCCTGACCGTGCGGCCACTTCTAAAACTGCATCGAAATTATCGTTCACGACGGTTTTGTTTTTCCGTTTAAAACCGCACGACAGGCACCGGTGGAGGATAATCCACGCACCATTCTTGAGCTCTGTGCTGACGGGCTCCATCATGCCGCCGCAGGCCGCCATCCGGTCGCCAGGATTCATGTCCACATGCCGGCTCCAAAGACATGCCGGACAGTGGTTTGTGTAGCCATTGCCGCGGGCACTATGTCCGCAGTTCCCGCAAATAAAATCTTCTTTTGTGCGCTCGAACCGCCGCGCCATGAAATTATTTTACCATATGTATCGAGGTTCGGCCTCGATACATGGATGCCTACCGAATTCTGAGGAAATATCGTACCATAGAACCATGATCACTACGCGCGAAAAGTATATCGCCGAGCTCAAACGCCGCGCCAAGGAATCTCATGTTTACCGCAAGCATCAGCTGATCGGTCTCGAGATTGCGGATATCTTGGGAGACCCCGCCCACAAAGCGCTCTATATAAAATTGGCGAAAGAAGGAAATTCGCGGCATCTTCTCGCGATTGCAAAGGACGTGGCCCTACGGAAAACGGTAAAACGCCCCGGGGCATATTTTATGAGAGTCGTTATGGACGGACAATCATCATGCCGGGGCCGTCATTCAAAAAATGATCAATAATATCTGGGTGATGAATAATAAAAAAGAGGAAAGGTTCCTGCGAAAAAAAACCGTCGATTTTGATTTTGAAAAATTTACCAAAAAAGAGATCTCGGAACTCGTTTCCCGCATGCGGCAGATCATGCGCCACGCAAATGGTATCGGCCTTTCGGCAAACCAAATCGGCTTGAACTTCAATATGTTTGTAGCGGAAGTGCCCGACGTGGATCGCGGGGGCGCAAAATTTTATGCCATCTTCAATCCAAAGATCGAGAAGAAGAGCGAGGGAACAGCGGTTTTTGAAGAGGGTTGTCTCAGCATCCCCGGCACATGGGGATACGTTCCTCGCGCGGAACGGGTAACGCTCTCTGGCTTTGATAAGAATGGCAGACCGGTGAAGATCAAGGCCTGGGGGCTCTTAGCACATATTTTCCAGCACGAGACCGACCACCTTCAGGGAAAGCTGTTCATTGATAGGACAAAGAAGGTGTTTGAGCGCGAGAAAGAATAGAGTTCCTATTGAGGTTGAACCTCGATAATTTCCATGAATTATATTTTCTTCGGGACGCCGGATATAGCGGCGCGATGTCTCAGGATATTATTGGACCACGGCATGGTGCCCTCGGCGGTCGTTTGCAATCCTAATCGGCCAACGGGGCGCAAACACGTTATTACTCCCCCACCGGTGAAAACGCTAATCGCTCATCGCCAATCGCCAATCCCCATTCTCCAGCCGGAGAAATTGGATGCGGAATTCCAGGCCAAGCTCAAAGCATTCAATTCTGATTTTTTCGTGGTATTCGCCTATAACAAGATTTTGCGGAAAGAAGTGCTCGATATCCCCCGCCTTGGGACCGTTGGCGTCCATCCGTCGCTCTTGCCAAAATATCGCGGACCATCCCCGTTCCAAACCGCGCTTTTAGATGGAGAAACCGAGACGGGCGTGACGCTTTATCTTCTTGATGAAGGCGTGGATTCCGGCCCGATACTCACAAAATCGAAGCCGGTTCCCATTACGGAAACGGATACTTTTGCCTCGCTCGCGGAAAAGCTTTCCGATATCGGCGGAAATCTTCTCGTTGAAACCCTGCCTCCGTTTTACGAAGGAAAAATAAAACCGACGCCGCAGGATGAGGCGGGTGCCAGCTTCACCAAGAAATTCAAGACAGCATGTGGTTTCGTCGAGCCGGACGATCTCGCGGCGGCCGAACAGGGAGACGCGCATAAGGCGGCATATCTCAACCGGAAGATCCGCGCACTGAATCCCGAACCTGGCGTTTGGACCATGCGGGACGGCAAGCGGCTCAAACTTCTCGAGGCGAAGATCGTGAACGGAGCCCTGAGGCTTACCGTGATCCAACGGGAAGGCGAGAAAGCGAAAAAGCTCGCGTAGTTATTTCTCCAAATTTCCCTCAACCGCATCCCAGTCCACGACATTCCACCACGCATCGATGTATTCCGGCCGGCGGTTCTGGTATTTCAGGTAGTAGGCATGCTCCCAAACATCGAGCGCAAGGAGCGGTTTTTGTTTCATGGCAAGCGGGCTGTCCTGGTTCAGTGTCGAAACAACGGCGAGCTTGCCGTCCTCGCCTATCACGAGCCATGCCCAGCCGGAGCCGAACACGCCGCCAGCGGCTTTTGTGAACATTTCCTTGAACGGCATGAATCCGCCGAACGTCGATTCGATCTCTTCGGCAATCTTCCCGCTTGGCTCGCCTCCTGTTTTCGGCCCCATTACTTTCCAGAAAAAATTATGGTTCCAGTATCCCCCGCCATGGTTTCGCACCGCCGTCCGGATGTCCTCCGGCACGAGCGAGAGGTCCGCGAGCAACTTCTTAAGCGGCATGTCCGCGATCTCCGGATGCTTTTCGAGTGCCGCGTTTAAATTGTTGGCATACGCTTGATGATGTTTCGTGTAATGCGCTTCCATCGTTTTTGCGTCGATATACGGCTCAAGCGCGCCGTACCCGTACGGCAATTTCGGCAATTCGTACTTCATGTTTTTTTATTTCCCAATTAGTTTGTTTTTTTACGACTTCTTTCTTATTATACCAGAGAGATTGTTAAAAACATATTGGGAGGTCGTCTAACGGTAGGACAGCGGCCTTTGGAGCCGCGAATCTTGGTCCGATTCCAAGCCTCCCAGCC
>CAZADL010000014.1:0-14319 GCA_964483915.1 uncultured Candidatus Saccharibacteria bacterium
CGCTCGGGCAGGATGGCGTGCAACGCGGACTGGCGTAGTTTTGAGATAGGTTCTAAAATCGCTTTGCGAGCGAAGCGAGCTTAGCGATTCTAGTCATCCTCGCGGAGGCGAGGATCTAGTGCTCGCAGTCTTTTGTTTAAAGCACGGATGGTCCGGCCATGCCGGACCATGACATAAGGGCAATTCCCAAACGGCATTTTTTGTGATAAAATCGCAGGATATGGCGGGAAATATCGACAAACCTATCCGTGTTCGCATGGCGCCGAGTCCGACTGGACCGCTCCATATCGGTGGGGCACGGACAACGTTGGTCAATTGGCTCTTTGCTCGCCACACGGGCGGAACGTTTGTGCTGCGCATTGAAGACACCGACAAAGAACGCTCTAAAAAAGAATATGAGCGCGAATTGCTTGACGGGCTGGCGTGGCTCGACTTGGACTGGGACGAAGGGCCGCTCACGAACGGCAAGGAAAGGGGAACGTTCGGTCCCTATCGACAGAGCGAACGGACGGCAATTTATCGGCGGTATCTTGAGGATCTATTCACCAAGGGCGAAGCATACTATTGCTATTGCACCAAGGAAGATCTGGAAGCGCAGAAGCAGGCATTCGTGGCGCTCGGGCTTCCGCCGAAATATAGCGGTCATTGCCGCGACCTCAAAGGACCGCCACCGGGCAAAAAACCAGAGGTGATCCGTTTCAAAGTTCCAGAGGCCAAAGTGGAATTTAACGACATCGTCCGGGGCAAGGTGGTCTTTGACGCCGCACTTTTCGGCGACATCGTCATTGCGAAAAACCTTGATACACCGCTCTATAATTTCGCTGTGGTGGTAGACGATGCCCTTATGAAGATCACCCATGTGATCCGGGGCGAAGAACATCTTTCAAACACGCCAAAGCAGATCCTCCTCGCGCGGGCCCTCGGCTTGGCCGAACCGCTCTATGCACATTTGCCGCTTATCTTGAATCCCGACCGGAGCAAAATGTCCAAGCGGTTCGCGGATACCGCACTTCTCGATTATCGCAAGAAAGGATATTTGCCGGACGCCATCGTCAATTTCATAGCACTCATGGGGTGGCACCCGAAGGACGACCGCGAGGTTCTCTCACGCACAGAGCTTGTGGAACTTTTCGACCTTTCCCGCGTTCAGAAAGCGGGCGCGGTGTTCAATCAGGAAAAACTGAACTGGCTCAACCGCGAATATCTGAAGAAAATGACGGGCGAGACGCTCGCCCGAGCGGCACTGCCGTTTTTTGAGGAAGAAAAGTTGTCGGTGGACAAAAAAAAGATAGAGCGCGCAGTTTCCGTCATGCGCGGCCGTGCGAACACCCTGCATGATTTTGTGGATATGGGCAAATTGTTTTTCGAGCTTCCCGACTATGAAGCTTCTCTCCTCGTCTGGCAAAAAGCACCAGCCTCACCGAAAGAGATTGCAGGAATTTTAGGCGAGGTGTACGAGGCGCTCCGAAGCATTTCTCATAAAGCTTTTGTGAGAGACCATTTAGTCGCCGCCCTTACGGGCATAGCCCACGATCGAGAGCGTGGAGAGGTTCTCTGGCCGCTCCGCGTCGCGCTTTCGGGACAAGCTTCCTCGCCGGACCCCGTTGAAATCATGGAGGTTGTTGGTAAAGAAGAATCCTTACGCCGCATCACGGCGGCGATATCCAAATGCGCAGCATGAGACCCAAAGGAACGATCCTTGTTGTTCTTGTTCTCGTCGGCGCCATGCCCGTGATTTTAGACGCATACGCCGCCACCGCAACGACAAGCACGGCTTCTTCTTCGATGACCCTTGGCGAGCAACTCCAAGAAAAAACTCAGGAGCTCAACGCCATCAACGCCGCGCTCGACGCCGCGAAACAAAGCTTGAACGCGACGCATGCCCAACGGGTCACTCTACAAAGTCAGCTGCAGAGCATTAATAACAACATCAGCACGTTGAATTTGGGCATTCAGGCCGACACAGTCTCGTCCGAGCAACTTGCGCTTGAAGTTCAACAACTGACGTCAGACCTCGGCGATATCACCCAATCGGTCGGGGTGCGGCAGGCAGCTATCGGAGCTATTTTGCAGGAAATACAGAGAAACGATGCGACGAACGGCAGCTTGCTCGCGCTCTTTTTGAAGAGCGGCACTCTGGCGGACGGTGTTCTCGAGGCAAATTCCATTTTGGACTTACAAGCGAAACTGGGGAGTGACATCACAGCGCTTCAGAATCTGCATGCTCAATATGAACAGAATATTACCGACAGCAATGCCAAACAGGGTCAGATTGTAGCGCATCAGGCGGACCTCGAGAGCAAAAAGGCGATCGTCAAGGACCAGCAACAGGAAAAACAGAGCTTGCTTACCGCGACGAAGGATCAGGAAAGCTTGTTCCAAAAGCAATACACGGCGCTTCAAAAAGAGCAGCAACAGATAGCGAACGATATCGAATCGTTGGATGCCATTCTTCGCCAAAAAGTGAACCCCGCGACCCTGCCGGCACTTCATGCAGGTGTGCTCCTTGTGCCGATTGCCGGGGATACCGAGAATAATATTACGCAGGGGTATGGCGCCACCGCTTTCGCAAAAAATGGCTATCAAGGCCATTGGCACAACGGCATTGATCTTGCGGCATCCGTCGGAACGCCGGTGTTTGCAGCCGAAGACGGCACGATCGTTGCAGCCGGCAATCAAGATGCCTATTGCTATAAGGGAGCGTACGGCAAATTTATTGTGATCAACCATACCGATGGCCTTACCACGCTCTACGGCCATCTCTCGCGCCAAGTCGTTCTTAAGGGCAATACGGTGAAGCGCGGGCAGCTTATCGGCTATTCCGGAAGTACGGGTTATGCCACGGGACCGCACCTGCATTTTACTGTTTATGCGCAGACAACGTTCTATATGGGACCATCCAAAACCTGCGGCCCGATGCCTTACGGCGGCGATTTGAATCCGATCGGATATCTGTTTTGAATTTAAGGTCTGTCATCCCGGAAAATCGCTTCTGCATGCATTATCCAAGATCCGGTATGTTATAATAAAGAACAATGATAAGAAAACAGCTTGTTGTGGCCGTTGTGCTGGGAGGATTAGTTGCCGGCGGTTTATTGGCCATTTTCTCCACGGCGGGCGCCTATTCTTTAGGGACGGGAGGAAACGCGCCGGCGGTTACCACGGCGACTGTTTCCGGATATATCCATCAGGCACAGCAACTCATGAATAGCACGTCGGCGCTACCAGCGGCTCCGTCATGGGTTTCCCGTGCTTTGGCCGAGATCTCGCAATGGTTCCAAAACGTTATGGCTCAAGGTGCGCAATCCACCGGCATGCCGGCTTTGCCGACCGGCGTCTCGGGATCCTTCGGAAATATTACCTCGTTCGTCCAAAATATTTTCATGCAGCTCGATGCGTGGCTCTACGGCATCATCCATTTCCACATCGCGTTTATTCTCAACTTCCTGTTCGGGTTGGTACTCTCGGTGCTGAATATTGCAAGGAACATCGTAGACTGGCTGAATTCAATTTTCAGGTCAGCCGGCGGAAGGTAAAATTGTCATGTATGCTAATTCCCGATGAAACGGCGCGACCGCGATATTGCCTTTGAAGACGCCCTAAGCGACGACTGGAGCCGCGATTTGGACATTGCCGAGGTTCCGATCGGTAATCAACCGATGCGTTATTTGCTCATCGCGGTCGCCGTAGCCGCATTCGTGGTGGCGGGGAGGATTATCTTTCTTGGTCTTGATCATGCGTACTACGCTGCGCGTGCCGAACGGAATGTCGCGCAGGTGAACGAAACACCGGCCCCGCGGGGGATCATTTATGATCGCGAAGGAACCGTCCTCGCGGACAACAAGGCATCTTTTAGCGCGATTCTCGACGTACGGGCATTTCTTGGGAACGGCAGTGAGGAGCCACATACGCTCGCCGAAATCCAGAATGTCCTCAGCATTGCCCCTTCCGACGTTTGGATGCTTGTCGATATGGCCAAAAGCAGTGATTTTGCATCTCCCGTCGTGCTCAAAGAGAATCTTAACCAAGAAGAAATAGTAAATTTACAAGCCCTGCACCTCGCCGCCGTGGAGATTAAAAGTGACTTTGCGCGGACCTATTCGAACGGACCCGTTTTCTCTTCGGTGATAGGATATACCGGCCGCGTCTCCCCGAGCGATTTGGCAGAAGACCAAAGCTTAAAAAACCAGGACACCATCGGCAAAACCGGCATTGAAGCCTTTTACGATAAAACTCTGCGCGGCACGCCGGGCGTCGTTCTCACCTACAAGAACGCCCAAGGAAAATCGCTTGGTGAGAAACAACAGTCGATATCTCAAATCGGGATGCCGCTTACGCTCACGATCGACGGGGGACTGCAATCTTATTTTTATGGAAGTTTGTCGAATCAGCTCGCGTTTCTCGGTCGCACGGTCGGGCTCGGCATCGCGATAGATCCGCGGACCGGCGCGGTGCTTTCTCTCATCAACCTGCCGGGCTACGACAACAATGTTTTTTCCGAACCCGGGCAGAATGCGGCGATAAAAACTCTTTTGACTTCGTCCGACCGGCCGCTCTTCAACCGTGCCGTGGACGGTTACTACACCCCTGGGTCAACGATCAAACCGCTCGATGCCGTGGCGGCGCTCACCGAAGGAGTGGTCAGTCCAACGCGGGAGATATTCTCGCCCGGCTATCTTCTCGTGCCGAATCCCTATAATTCTTCAACGCCGTCGCGATATCTCGACTGGCAATATCAGGGAAACGTGAACCTCACCTCCGCCTTGGCGCAGTCCTCGGACGTCTATTTCTATATTGTAGGCGGAGGTTCGCCGCCACGCTCTACGCCACTTTTAAACGACCCAAGTGATTATGGAATTTCTGGAATCGGCATCGATCGTCTCCATACATGGTGGCAGAAATTCGGTCTCGGGAAAAAAACGGGCATAGACATGCCGAGCGAAGGGACAGGATTCCTTCCAACGCCGAACTGGAAAGAACAACATTCCGGGATTCCCTGGCTTTTGGGTGACACCTACAACGTTTCCATCGGGCAGGGCGACCTGCTCCTCACGCCGATTCAACTTCTTGATTATGTCGGCGCTATTGCGAACGGCGGAAACGTCTACCGGCCGTTTTTGAATGCGAGCAGTACACCCATGGTCGCGGAGAATTTGACCTCGTTGCTACCCGCAATCAAACAGGTGCGGGAGGGCATGCGTGAAGGAGTTACGGCGCCGCGGGGGACATCCTACAGCTTGCACAACTTGCCGTTTTCCGTCTGTGCCAAGACCGGTTCTTCGCAGGTAGAGAACAATACACAGGAAAACGCGCTTTTTGTCGGCTACGCGCCATGCGACAATCCAGAGATTGCAATCCTCATACTTATTGAGAACTCTCGGGAAGGTAGCCTAAATGCAGTTCCCGTCGCGGGGGATGTTTTAAACTGGTACTATGAGAACAGGATGAAGTGAGGCGTTCTAAATGTTATAATGTCGTAGTGTTGTCGTGTTCTCATCATATAATAGGAATTCATTCGAGCATGATGACACTGCAACATTACAACAAATTCTATGTCTGAACTACGACAAGATCCTCTCTCTCACGACTGGATTATCCTTTCTCCAGGACGTGCCAAGCGGCCCCAGATGCTTGGCCGGAGCACGCGGAAACCGCGCAAACCTGCGCCGAAGAAAACCTGTCCTTTTGAAAATCTTCGGAAATCCGGCAACGGCAACGTATTTGAAGCATGGCCGAGCGCGCATCAGTGGCAGATAGCTGTCATTCCCAATAAATACCCCGCGCTGGTGCATGGCGGAATGTGCGCCATCGATATCCGCAAAGGGATCTACGAAAAGAAAACCGGCATCGGTACGCATGAGCTCGTAATCACGCGCGACCATATGAAATCGTTTGCCGATCTTGATCTTACGACGGCCACCAAGGTCTTGGAAATTTTTCAGAATCGATATCGCGCCGCGGATGACGGATGCAATGTGTACGCCGTGGCATTCTTTAACTACGGGCCCTCGGTCGGCGCTTCGATCTGGCATCCCCATTATCAGCTCCTTGCGATTCCTTTTGTTCCGCCGCACATCGCTCATTCGCTGCGCGGCGCCCGGGAATATTTCAAGAAACATCATCGCTGTCCGCGCTGCGAAATGATCCGCGAAGAACGTACGTATAAAAAGAGGATTGTCGCGGAGAACAGATCCGCAATAGCGTTCGCACCCTACGCCTCCAAGAGGCCGTTTGAGGTAAATGTAATGCCGAAAAAACACTTTCCAAAATTTGAAGAAACGCCGAAGGCGGTGCTCCGCAGCGTCGCGGAGATTATGCAGCGAATTCTCCGAAAACTGAGGACGCGCGCTGGCGACCCGGACCTCAATTTTTTCATCCATAGCACGCCTTTTGGCAGGAATGGACATCGCTATCATCATTGGCACGCAGAGATCGTGCCCAACCTGTCGTATCTCGGCGGATTGGAATTCGGCACCGGTATCTATATTAACGTGGTCGATCCGGATGAAGCGGCAAGGATATTAAGAGGGCGTTGAAATGTTGTCGTGATGGAATGTTGTCATGGTCCCATGCTCGAAAAAATAAAAAGATATAAACTGGTGAGTGGGCTTACCCTCATCTCTCTCCTCCTTGTACTCTCCGGTTTTCTCCGGGCAATGATTTCACTGGAAAGAGTAAGCGGCCCGTTCATATTGCATTTTGATGATGTGCGTGGAATTACGGCGATCGGTGATGCCGGCGCCATTATATTTGCGGGCATATTCGGGATTGTGGTTATTTTTTTAAACGGCTTTCTCGCGTTCGAACTTGAAGAGCGAAACACATTGTTCGGCACATTGGTCGCCGTGGTCACACTCGCTTTCGCCATCTTGCTTTTTATCGCTTTTGCCGCTATAATCTCTGTGAACTAATGAGGTACCACTACACGAATGCATGCGGATGATACGAAGCATACCAATTAAAGAAAAATTAAATTACTCGTATTCATCAGTATCGTTCGTAAAATTTGTATATTTAGTATCATAATTCTATGCAAGATTTCGCAGTCATCCAGACCGGCGGAAAACAGTACAAAGTTTCCGTGGGCCAAAAATTAAAAGTGGAAAAACTTCCCGCCGAGATGGGGAGTCACGTGATGTTTGACAGAGTGCTCTTGCAAATGAAAGGAGACGCAGTAACGATCGGTATGCCGCATGTCACGGGTGCCAAAGTGGAGGGTAGGGTGCTCCGCCAAGCGCGGGAGGACACCAAGATCGTTTTTAAATATCATGCCAAGACGCGCTATAAAAAGAAAAAAGGCCACCGTCAGCCGTTTACCGAAGTGGAGATTGTAAAATTATAGCTGCAAAAATATCGTAAGAAATCAACATTAAAAAAAAGATAAAACAAAAATAGCTGCCGAAGCAGCTATTTTTGTGCCAAGCGAAGATGTCTAGCCTATGATTCACGCAGACTATCGTCTCGTCATGATGATCGTGCTTACTGATTGGATGTCAAACATCATCTAATAATTTTTTAATCCATTATTTTACATAGAAAATGGTGTCCGTTGGTGTTCCGGCAGGAATGGTACTTGTCTCGTTTGGCAAAAGATACATGATATGCTTCGCAGTCTGCGTGGACGTGGTGAATGAATTCGTAATGAACATGACGGTTTCCGCGGGGACCGGTATGCCGCGAGCGAGAACGCCGCCGGCGGTTACTACCACATATTTTTGCACGCTTGGCGGCAGCGCATTTATTTGGTTTCCGATTTCCACGTAGTTTTCGTTGAACGCCCAAGAGACGTTCGGATTTTTTGCCCAGGTGATGAAATAGCTTACATAAGCGTTGATGCCGACAATGATAATGAATAAAAACGTAAGCGTAACTGCTGTTTTTTTGAATCCGTTGTCGCGGATCTTGTGGTACGCCCACATGCCGGCGAGGGCCGCGAAAAAGATTGCTGGCGGAAGCGTGAGGATTGAGCGCAGGGCATGCGGGATGCTTTCATCAGATGCCGCCACGGGAAGGATGGCGAGAATAAACCAAAGGAAGATGAGCGAGAGCCCAAAAGCAGAATTTCTTATCCTTTGGTCGGATGATTGCGGATTGATTTTTCTCCAGAGGAGAAAACATGCACTCAAAATAATTCCCAACAAAAAGAGGATGCTGACGGGCAAAAAGAGCTCCGGAGCTCCCGCGATGTTCTGCCGCCAGTTGCTATCGCCCCTGAAGTTGAACATGGCAAGCGTTTTCCCGACATTCAGGGCAAACTCGCCGATCGGGTTTTTTGCGCTGGCCACTGAAATTTGTGCGGTTCTTCCGAAAAAGTCACTTGGATTATGGAGAAAATAGAGGCCGATTGGGAGCGCAACGAGAAAAGCGACAGCTATAAAAATGGCGGCACGTTTCCAAAAGTTTTTATTTTTTCTGAAAAAAGGAATAAAGAGCAAGAGAAAAAGCGGCGTCACGCGATAGGCGATATAGGTATAGAATCCGGCAGCGAATATGACGCCGCCGAGGAGAGCATAAATCCATGCGCGCAGTTCTTTGGATGATCGGAATGTTTTGATGAGAGAATAGAGCGTCCACGTGAGCGCAAGCGGAGCCATGATTGCGCGGAATCCGATGCGGGAAAAGTTAATGTGCCAAAAGCAAGCGCCGAGAAGAAATGCGGCGAGAAGCCCGATTTCAGCGCCAAAGAGTTCTGCGCCCAGAAAATACATGCCGACAACCGTGAGAATTCCGGCTATTGCAGCAGGAAAGCGAACAACCCATGGCTGATTACCGAATGCCTTAATAAAGAAAACAAGCGTGTTCACATAGAGCCCCTCGCGGCCGTTGTCTTCCACATAGAACACCTTAAAATGTCCCGTCTGGACAATCTCGACCGCGTTGTTTCCGTTCATCGCCTCGTCCGGATAGAGGCCGGTTGGTGTTGTCGTAATATGGTACAATCTAAGAAATGAGGCGAAAACGATAATGCTCGCGAAGACCAGCCAGATTTTTGCTTTGCGGCTCATGAAATAATAATAGCACAAACGAAAAGGCGGGAATTCAGGATTTTTAAAAAACTGGATTCCGGCTCCCACCGGAATGACAAAAAAATAATCCATGCCTGAAGAATCTTCATTTGAATATGCGGCGCTCGAGGCCGATATGAAGCGGCTTGCCGAAGAGATAAGATCGGCGCGCGAGCGGCCATCAGGCGAAACCAAAACCGAGCACGAACTCGTGAAGGAAGCAATCCGCGTTTTTCCAAATTTGCAAGGAAGCCAGAATAAAATTCCCGTGGCCGCGCCGAACGTAACGTCACCATCAGACGCCTCGCAGAGTCCATTGCCTGATTATGCGAAAGACGCTCCCGCCGAAGTAAAACTGGAAATTGAATATCTCTGTGATGTGGCGCTCCGCAAAGGAATCGGTGCCGCGGTCACCGAGGCGGAGAAATCGCCATGGTTCGTCCAAGACGCCTTCCATGATTCTCTTGCGGGCAAACTTTACCCCGAACTTCAGAAGCGGGGGATTGTGAAGTAATTCACTTCTTGTGCCGATGGCGGATAGGCCTCAGAGGATACCCCTCGACAAACAAAGGTTCGGGTTCTTTTTTTCCGCGCAGGAAGAGTATTGCAAAAAGCCATACCGCAACAATGGGTACGGCGCCGATTGCAATCGTGGTTGAAGCACCGAGCGTTGCGAAAAGAAATCCTGCCATGACCGGTCCTACGGTCCAACCAATGTCCTCAAAAAGGGTAATGATACCGCTCACAAGTCCATCGTGTTCGTGGCCGGCGTCGAGCGATTCAAGCCACGACCAAAGTGACGCACCCGACATCTCATCGCCCGTCGTCGCAAGGAATCCAATAATCAGGAAAAGAACATTGAGATTGAATCCCAGAAATATCCCGGCTACTGAGAATAAAAGAAGTCCCATAAAAATGAGGGTCTTTTTTCGGTGGCGATCGGCAAATCTTCCGAGCGTTGCGCCGAGGACGACGACGGCGAAGTCGAAAATACTGAGTCCTATAGCAAGGATGCCGGTGTTTAATTGCGCCGCGATCACGAGCGGAACGGCAAACCAGATCGTGGCGTAGAATATAGCGCCGGCAAGGTTTTGGAGCGCGAGTATGGCGCTTGGGGGATTCAGGCGCTTCATGGAAGCGAGAACTTTATGGATAAAATGTCGGTTGAGATAATAGGCGTGGTGGGCATGGCGTGATTGGATCTCGGCAAGCGAAGCATGGTCTTTGCGGGTGCTCATGAGCGCCGCGATTGCGAGCAAAAATAAAAATGCAATCGTGATACCAATGACGACCGTGGAACTATGAACGATCAGGATGAGGAGCAAGCTTGCGCAAACAATACCGAGCGAAGTAAAGGTATGCTGGAGGCCCATATACCGCCCGCCTTCCGCCCGGGGCGCCTCAGCGAGCGTATAGGCATTGATACCTGCCATATAGAAAAGCCAGCCGAAAAAACTGAAAAATATGGTAAGTAGATAGATCCACAAAGAAAAATGGAACATGAGGACAACTGCGCCGAGCAAGAAAATAAAGGTGCTTACGCGCATAACGCGAACATAACCAAACCGGTCGAGAAGAAATCCAGCCGGAACGTCAAAGAAAAGCTGGAAAAGGGACGATATGCCGATTACGATGCCTACGACCCAGATGGGCATGACCTTCTCGCCGAGGACCGGCAAGAGGGTATAGTGAAGACCGGCGGCAAACTTAAAGAGAAAAACGAAAAGCCAGAACGGCAAGAGGGTAAATAAAGGATTCCTTTTCGGAGCCATGGTGAGATGTCTCATTATATCAAAAGTTGATATACTGATCCAGTGGTTTATCATCTCGTAACCAAGCAGATTACCGATTTACTTACGGAACATCATATTACGTTTCGAACGTTCGAGCATGCGCCGGTCCGAACCAGCGAAGAAGCGGCTGCGTTGCGGCCGGAATTCACCATGCACCAAGGCGCGAAGGCGATCATCGTGCGCGGAAGGGACCAAAGCAACGAACCGTTTTTTGCGATGCTCGTTTTTCCAGCGGATTTGAAATTTGATTCAAAGAAAGTGAAAGCGGCGATCGGCGCAAAATCGCTCTCTTTTGCGACCGAAGAAGAAGTGGCGCGCCTTACGGGCGGCGTAGAGATTGGCGGCGTGCCGCCCTTCGGCAACCTCTTTGGTTTGCCGATCTATGTGGACGGAGCTCTTTTTGAGAACAGAGAGATCATTTTCAATGCCGGCGATCGCAGTTTTTCCGTCGCCATGAGGTCGACAGATTACCGAAATATTATCCAACCGATCGTGAGCCACTTCACCTAACGGGATTTCGTCGTTGCCCGTTCGAGATCGGCAAGCACTTCTTTGACCTGAAATTTTGGCTTGACGTCCTCGTATATTTTCTCGATCTCGCCCATAAGATCGATCAAAAACGAAACTCGCATGATCCACCCCTCCCGATTCTCGAAGACATGATGTTTTGTGACGACGCCATACGCGCGTGCCGCTTTTTTGTGGACGTCCGCGAGAAGAGAAAAAGGCAGACGATATTTATCGGCAAAGTGTTTATGGCTCGGCACATCATCAGGACTTATACCAAGCACATTGACATTGAAATGTTGAAGTTCCGGAAAACTGTCGCGGAGGGCGCACGCCTCTTCTGTGCATTCCGGCGAGTCGTCCTTGGGATAAAAATAAAGAAAAACCCAATGCCCCCGATAATGGGAAAGGGTTTGGTCCTTGCCGTTCTGATCGGGGAGCATGAAATCCGGCGCTACGGTCCCCACGCGGGGTTCCTCCTCGTTCATGTTGGTAGTATAGCAAATCTCCACTACAAAAAAGACCCCGCCTGAAACCGCGGCGGGGCTTATTTGTTTTGAATGCGCGCAAGTTCATGGCTTAACTGCAGCCGCAAAATTGAGCGATTTGAATGTGTTCGGCTATCGTATTGATTGATTTCCAAGTGAAGATGCCGTCCACGATTGGGCAGAGAAGCATGGAGGCCGGTATGGCCTACGGTGCCGATAACTTGTCCCGGGTGAACAACATCCCGAACCCTCACCGAAAGCGAACCGAGGTGGCAATACCTGTAGAACCGTTTTGTTCTAGAATTAAAAATGATCACCTCGTTTCCTCCCTTGCGAGACGTTGTGGCAAACTGCTGGTTGGCCTGCCATCCTTCTTCCGCAAGCACAACGACCCCTTGAGACATTGACCGTACGACCGACCCTTCTTCAGTGAAGAGATCGATGGCGTCGGGGTGGCATGCCTTGCAGGATACCATCACGTAATGGTCAAGGGGCGCGACTAGATTTAGGTTGGAAGAATCTCCCGCAAGATTCTGGAGTGCAACAATATACCTTTCTCTCGCCGTGGACGTAAGGGACCGAGCAAGACCGAGCAGTACCTCATCCTGAGGATCGCTTACCGTGGTACCCCGCCGGATCTTTGCGAAAAACGAAGCCGAGTAATACAAAGCAGAAACCAGATAGGGATCGTCCAGGATTTTCTGTACATCGCCGGTTGCCAAAATAGTTTTTCCCCGCGCGACTTCGTTTTGAACAAAATCAACTTCCAGTTCACGCGTTTTTCCAAACGATTCAACCCGTCCTCCCAAAAGGAGGGTACATAAAAAAAAGACGATCGTTGTCTTCACGACGCACCTCCAATCTTGGATTTGACGACATACTATGCCCTATCATAGATAGATTTTTATGAAAGTCAAAGGTGCGACAAATTTTCCTGTACAATTTTTGACCTTTGTGGCACACTTTAATATGGGAAAAAAGGAGGTGATAACCGTGGTGTCATTGCCAAAAGTTGCCATCCACGGCACGGATCGCAAAGTGATCCTTGTCCAGGGCGGTATGGGAGCTGGCATTTCGCTTTCGTGCCTTGCCGGAGCAGTTGCAAGGAGGGGAGGTGTTGGAACGGTATCTTTTGTCGCTCTCGACAGATTCGTTGAACGCCGCATGGGCCTTAAGGTGGATCATCGGCGAGCGGCAAAATTGGAGATTGAAGAAGCGCGGCGCCTGTCAGGTGGTCATGGCGCCATCGCCATCAACTGCATGGTCCTTGTGGAAAGAACCTACATTCCTTCTATTGAGGGCGCGATTGACGGCGGAGTCGACGTTATCGTTGCCGGCGCAGGATTACCGATGAATCTGCCGGAAATCGTAGGGAGCGAATCAGTGGGGCTTATTCCCATCGTTTCGTCAGCTCGGGCACTGGAACTTATCTGCCACCGTTGGGATCGTCGATATGGACGGATGCCGGACGCAGTGGTTCTCGAAGGACCTCTCGCGGGCGGCCATCTTGGCTTTAAGATAGAAGACATTCCAAAGCCTGAGTTTCAACTTGAAGCACTCTTCGGGCCGGTGAAAGAAGTCGCACAAAAGAATGGCGATTTTCCAGTCATTGTGGCGGGCGGTATCTTCAGTCGAGAAGATATCGTACGGTGGGTAAATGCTGGAGCCGATGGCGTACAGATCGGCACGCGATTTGCGGCAACCTACGAAAGCGATGCTTCAAAAGAGTTCAAAGACGCCATCGTCGCTTCCCGTCAGGAGGACATTGAAGTTGTTACAAATCCCGGATCTCCCGCCGGTCTCCCGTTCCGCATTATTCGTACCTCGCCCGGCTACCAGCAAGCGTTGGTTCATGGACGGCCGCTTTTATGTGACAAGTTTTATTTGTTGCATAAAAACAAGGAAGGCCGCCAAACTTGTCTGGCGCTTGAAGGATATCAGGCCTTCTGTATCTGCAACGGCCTTTTATCGGCGGCGGGCTGCAATAACGCGGCAGAACTTCCCATCTTTACGGTAGGGGCAAATGCGCCGCGCGTGGACCGCATTCTCTCCGTTGATGAATTGATGGACGAGCTCACCGGAGTGACGCCCAGCTAGATTGAGCCGGGCGTTTTTTTTTGGACCAGTGAATTATCGAGGCCCGGCCTCGATAATTTAATACGGAGACCTAAACCATCTGAAGCAATTCAATGGCATGGCCGCAAATCGCATCGAGCATAAAGACCCCGTCATCAGGGTCGCTCGATGCGTCATGTGGGGAAACTCGCATGTGGGTCGCAAGGCCCAATCCTGAACGGTAACAAGAGTAGAGATCTTTCGGCCTCAACGCATGAGTTTCCCCATACGACCATCCAAGGATCCCTGACGACGGGTTCTATACCTTGAATGGATTTAGTGCCATGCCCACCAGCTGGTGGGTTTAGGCGAATATTCAGTTGTATTTGTTCTCTTTTATTTTAATACGAAAATAGTTTTTAAGCCAGTTTTTTGAAAAAAAGAAAAGGGGTTGTCCACGATGTTTTGTGA
>CAZADL010000015.1:0-10374 GCA_964483915.1 uncultured Candidatus Saccharibacteria bacterium
GGCCGAAATCAAATATAATCGCTATTACTTTTGTGTCTTCGAGTACGCCTCCGCCCAATGTTACCTGCCATGCCACGTTCCCTTCGCGGACGTGCTTCAATGTAGGGGACACCGTGAACTGGTCAGTCAGTTCAACTCCCACCGGATATCCGTCCTACTACTATCAGCAGCTCAGCAATCAAGCCCAGCCGAACATTTATCGGGACAACAATTCTATTACTTACTATAGTGAGAGCTATACACTTCAGGACAGCAATATAGGAACCGTTACGACGGAATATTTCCTTATTGGTCCCGATCCGAAGAATTCTCTCTGCACGACAAATTCGTGGGATAATATAACGGTGCTTCCTAAGGGCGTATCCTGCAACGGAACGTCGCCTCCGAGCGCACAGCTTCAGATAGTTCCTACTTCGGCATCTGTAAAAGTAGGAAGCACCACTGCGTTTAGCGTGAACTATCTGGATAGCCAAGGGCAAAGCACCGTCGTAACAAACGCGGCATCTTGGAATTCTTCGGATGGAAGCGTGCTCTTTGCGACAACCAATCCGGGAACTTTTCGGGGAGTTAGCGCGGGCAGTGCAAGTGCGCGTGCGTCCTACCTTGGCCTTAGCGTCTCCGCGCCGGTCACCGTAACAGCGATTTCCGGATACAGTTGTAATGCATCTGGAGCGTGCATAATAGGCGGTGGAGGAAACAGCTGTACCTCAAGCGCTGATTGCGGAACTACTGTCTGCACGCCCAATACGACGACATCATGCTCGGTGTCAAACTGCGGCTTAACGAATTCAGGGATTAAAACCTGTAACTCAAACGGCAGTGGATGGAGTGTCTGTAGCGCGAGTATGCCATCGTGTTCTCCTGGTGGTTCAGGATACAGTTGCAGCAATAACTGCACGATCCCAGTAGCTGGTGGAGTATACACGAACCAGACAAACTGCAATAGCGCATGCGGCAGAGGTGGTGTTATCATCAACAATTTTTCTGCGACATCCTCGGCGCCTATCGTTCCGCTGCAAACCGTAACGCTCACGTGGACGTCTTCCAACGCAACCTCGTGCAGTATTGACAATGGCATCGGTACGGTTGCAACGAATGGCAGCGTGACGGTCGCACCGACATCAACGACAACCTATATCTTGACGTGCACCGGTCCCGGCGGCTCGGCCTCCAAATCTTTCACTGTCGATGTGGGCGGTGTTGGTCAGCATGAGGTCCCACCGTCGTAATTGTCGGAGCCGGACTCCAATGATCGAAAAGAGCGGCGCAATGCCGCTCTTTTTCAAGATAAATTTTTCTAAAAGGAAATGGCGATGCTATACTTATTCCCATGGATAAGCAAGCCGAGCTTAACAAGCTTGAAACGGAGATCACGGCTGACACAATCTTGCCGCTCAGGGAGTCAAACCTCGTTTTCGGCGAAGGAAACATAAATTGCGGCGTGATGTTCGTGGGTGAGGCTCCGGGTTTCAACGAAGACCGCCTGAAGCGGCCATTCGTGGGACGCGGTGGACAATTGCTCGACCGTATGATTCAAAGCATTGGCTGGAAACGCGTGGACGTCTATATCACAAATATCGTGAAGCGCCGACCGCCGGAGAACCGTGATCCGAATCCCGAGGAAATAGCCGCCTACCGGCCATACCTCACACGCCAGATTGATATCGTGGGACCTAAAGCCGTCGTCGCGCTCGGCCGCTTCGCTATGAACTATTTCCTGCCGGACGCGAAGATTACGCGCGACCACGGCCGCGCGTTTCAGGTTGGAGAACGCATCGTGTTTCCCGTATTTCATCCCGCCGCCGCCCTGCGGTCTCCCGAGATGATGCGGGAACTGGAAGCCGACTTTAAAAAGCTGCCCGCTCTCGTCCGTGGCGAAATTACCCCTGAAATTCCACCGGCCATTCACATCGCACCGGCACGGGAGGCAAAAAAACACGAAAAGCCAAAACAAGGAAAGCTGTTCTAAAATTATCAAGGCCCGGCCTCGATAATTTCTTCGTCGTGCTACAATGAAGTTATGGACGATTTTGCTTTCGGCTATCTCCTCCACCGCATTTTTTACCGCATTTTTGATTTTTTCCGGCACTGGTATGTGGACGGTTCGCGCATGATCGCGCACGGCTTTATTTTGACGCTTGAGCATCTCGATCGCTCGCTTGCGGTAAAAATAACACTCGAACATTTCTTTGAGCCGCTCTATAAGGACTATTCGGTGATCGGCAGACTGCTCGGTGTTATCTTCCGCACGGTTCGGGTTGTCGTCGGCATCGCGGTCTATGCGGCCATCATGGTTTGTTTTATCGGCGCATACCTTGCCTGGATAGCGATCCCTCCGGCGCTCCTCTTCTTTTCCGTAAAAAAATTGTAGAGATGTCGTCCCCGCGCAGGCGGGGATCCAGGCAACACCATGGATAAATCCCAAGAAAATTCATCGGCGCAGGTCACGCTCGTTTTTGATGACCCGAGGTTCAGGATGACGATTGGCGGCAGAATGCTCGTGCGTATCGTGAGCTACGTTTCCTACCTTTTTCTGATCGCCGCGGCAGGTACGTTGCTCATCTCCGGCATCACACATTTTATGATGTTCGGCATGTTTCTTCTCCTTGTTCTTGTGGATAGGTTGGCGCATCGGGCGCAGGGGGACGTGGCAATTTCAGCGTCTCCGCGTGCAGGCCGGATGAACGTCGCGCCCATGTTTGGCAGCAATGCTTTTGCCGTCGTTGAACGGGCCTTTGACCACAGTATCCTTACCAAACGGAATTTTTATCTTGAAGCAACGAGCCGCATCTTGGAAGTTCCCGGCATCTCTGAAGGTTTGCGCCGGCTGGACGTGTCGCCGGTGGAATTTAAGGATAAGCTGGAAGATTTTTTGAAAGAAAGCCGTGCGTCCGGCGGCGAAAAGCCGCGCGGAAGCGATTTCCGCACGGTGGCACTCGTGTCGCTCAACAAGCTTGCTCTCAGTGCCTTTAAGGAAGCCAGGTCTGCGGGACATGACTTTGTGGAACCGACAGACCTCTTTGGAGCACTCATCCTCGTGGGAGATAGTTTTACGGAACGGCTTTTCAACCTTTTCTCCATCGATCCGGGCGATTTGAGCCGGGCGCTCATCTTGAGCTCAGTGGCACGGAAATTGGGCAGGTTACCGCGGGTGCTCGGCGGATTCGCACCGGCTTTGCGGCGCAAGATCAGGCATCGCGTGATGAACCGCGCATGGACGTCGCGGCCAACGCCCATGCTTGACCGTTACGGCACCGACTTCACGGATCTCGCACGGGAATCGCAAGTCGGCTTCCTTGTGGGACACACCGAAGAGTATGAAAAACTGGTTGAAACCCTTGCGCGGCCGACAAATCCGGATGCGCTTCTGGTGGGTGAGGAAGGTGCCGGAAAAGAGACGATCATTGAGCACCTTGCCTTCAAGCTTATTAAAGATGAAATTCCCAAAGCGCTTTTTGACAAGCGATTGGTTTCCATCGAACTGCAAAATCTTATTGCAGGCGCCACATTCGAGGAACTGGAGAATCGTATAGCGCAGATCGTTGAAGAAATTGTTGCGGCAGGGAATATTATTCTCTACATTCCCGATATTCATAATTTGGTGAAGTCATCAAGCACGGCCTATCTTACGGCCGCCGATGCCCTGATGCCGATTGTGAAAAGCGATGCGTTTCCGGTGCTCGGAACTTCTTATCCACGCGAATTCAAGCAGTTCATTGAGTCGCGGAGCGATTTTGTCGGAGCGTTCGAAGTTATTCCGGTGAACGAGATCAGCGTTCCCGAAGCGGAGACCGTGCTCGTGTATGATAGTTTGATTCTGGAGCGGGAAAAACGCATCACGATCAGTTTTGGAGCGGTCAAACGTGCGACTTTGCTTGCCAAAAAATATTTTACGGATAAATTACTCCCGTCGAGCGCGGAAGATCTGCTGAAAAGTGCGCTCGTGGCGGCTGAGCAGCGCGGCGAAAAGACGCTCGGGCCAGATCTCGTGACCTCGGTTACCGAGGCGAAAGTGCATATTCCGCTCCATGAAGCGGCGGAGGATGAAGCGCAGAGACTGCTCCATATTGAGGAGGTTGTCCACGAGCGTTTGATCGGGCAGGACGAAGCGGTAACTGCCGTTGCACAGGCGCTCAGGGAGTATCGGAGCGGCCTCGCGCGACAGGGCGGGCCGATTGCCAGTTTTCTTTTTGTCGGGCCGACCGGCGTCGGCAAGACCGAACTCGCGAAAATTCTCGCGAAAATTCAATTCGGCTCCGAGAAAATGATGGTCCGGTTTGATATGACAGAGTATCAGGACAAGGAAAGTTTTATTCGGTTCATTGGCTCGCCGGACGGAAAAACAAGCGGCGCCTTGACCGAGGCAATCCGCGGCAAGCCCTACAGTTTGGTTTTGCTGGATGAATTTGAAAAAGCATTCCCCGATATCCTGAATCTCTTTCTCCAAGTTTTTGACGACGGGCGGCTCACCGACAACCTCGGCCGCACCGTTGATTTTACGAACACGATCATCATCGCGACCTCCAACGCCCATTCGGATATTGTGAACGATGCCTTGAACAAGGGTGAAACGATGGCGAATATTACGGACTATTTGAAATCTCGCCTTGCGGATATTTTCAGGCCTGAACTGCTCAATCGGTTTTCCAAAATTATCGTGTTTCGGAACCTGACACCGGCAGATCTGCAGAAAATCGTTGTCTTAAATCTCAACGATCTGGCGGATCTCGTGAAAACACAAGGCATTTTCCTGGATTTCGATCCCTCCGCGGTCTCGGAAATTGTAAAACTGGGCTATGATCCGGCGTTTGGCGCGCGACCCCTGCGGCGGATGATCGACGAAAAGATAAAAGCCCCGCTCTCCTCGGCGATGCTTGGCAAGACCATCAAGAAAGGAGATCGCGTGAAACTTATATATGAGAACAATGCGTTTTCATTTGTACCGGTAACATGACGCCCACCGAGGCGCTCGCCGAGGTTCGACCTCGATAATATCGAGGTCGAACCTCGATAATTTCCTCGAGAGCGGCGCCCGAGCCAAGCGGGTTCAGGAGAGCGAAACAAGCGCCAGTTGACTATCCGACGGTTGCCATATTATACTTTCCCGCAATGTCTGGATCCGGCAAAAACTTGTCCCCGCGAATCGGCAGGAAATGGAATGTGGCAAAAAAGGCATATGAAATAGCATATGCGCTTTTTCGTATATCGGCAAAAA
Source organism: uncultured Candidatus Saccharibacteria bacterium (assembly GCA_964483915.1). GTDB lineage: Bacteria > Patescibacteriota > Minisyncoccia > UBA6257 > 2-01-FULL-56-20 > CAJAQL01. Next base: position 5,216 of record CAZADL010000015.1, read on the forward strand.
TCGTTGCATCAAGCGTTAAAGAGAAATTGGAATCCCAAGCTATAGAACTTTTATTTTCTGTAAACACCGAGGAATACGGCAATGCCGCAAAAGCCATTGCCGCAATCGATGCATTTATAAAGTTCGCCTTAGATTTGAACATGATAAGTATTCAGAATGGTGACATTCTTCTCCGAGAAATCGCCGCGCTGAACGAAGGTCTCGTTGAATGTTTGGATAAAAGCGAAGAGGTGGATGTTTCCAGACTCTTCAGTTCGTCGCCGCAAGTTTCTCCCCCCGTGCATTCCGAGGCGGATCCGAAGAATCTTGGGCCAAGGTTCGACCTCGCTGCGAGGTCGAACCTTGATAAGTCAGGCAATCGACAGGTAGTAATTCTCGATAAAATCCGGCAATCCGGCAATTGCAGGTTCCGCGAAATCCAAGATATTTTGCCGGATTGCAGCGAACGGACGATTCGTTATGATCTCGAAGAGCTTCTTGAAAGGAATTTAGTTGAACGTGTTGGCACTGGCGGTCCTGCAATTTCCTACCGGGTCCGGCAAACCGCATAATCCGGCAATTGCCGGATTCAAGGCCGGGCCTCGATAATATCGTAACCTTTCTTTTGCTGGTGCGTTTTACTTTGGCACCTATCTAAGACGGGTTTTCAATATATTGCGAAACGTTTCAGCTAGGTGTAAAGTAATAAGGTAAATATTGGTTCGGAAGTGAGGCTGAACCAACTCGTAAGTTTTTGTGTTATTACGAGTGTGCGTTGCGAACAATCGCCGCACCTGTTCAGTCTCGCCTTAAAAAGCGAGTCCTTTTTTAATTATTGATATTGATCCCTCTTCCGCCTTTCTCTTTATTCGTGAAACCTCACGTCGCGGGTAAAGGGGATTGGCGTAAGCGGCCCCGAAACAGATAGAAAGGTCGACGGCATTTACATCCAATAATGGACGTAAAGGTCGAACGATAAAGAAAATTAAATTAAATTAAAAATGAGTAAAAAATTGGTTTCGGCAGCCCTCACGGCGACCACTTTGATGTGGGCCGTCGGTGTCGCTGCCCTTCCTGTGGCGCAAGCCCAGACTGCGGCCTCACTTCAGGCGCAGATCCAGGCGTTGCTCGCCCAGATCGCCCAATTGCAGGCTCAGCTTGGCACCCCTTCGTCAGGGGCCGCGATGACATCTTCGTACTCTTACACCAAGGACCTCACCCTCGGTTCGAAAGGCGCTGATGTTACCGCGCTCCAGCAGATGTTGATTAATGACGGCTACTTGACGGCGGTTTCCAAGCCGACTGGCTATTTTGGCGCGCTTACGCAAAAAGCGTTGGCGGCTTACCAGGCGGCTAAAGGCATCTCGCCTGCGGCGGGCTACTTTGGTCCCAAGACCAGAGCGTTTGTGAATTCCATGAGCGTTTCCACGACGGCGGGAACGACCTCGGCGGGTACGACGGCCACGGTTACCACAACCTCTGGCGCGCAGACCACGTCGGGTGTCGCGGCTCCGGCGTCGGGTCTCGCCGTGAGTGTTGCGTCGAATAACCCGGTCGCAGGATCTTTGATCTCCGGTTCATCGGGCGGCGCGGCGCGCGTTCCGGTGCTTTCCGTGAATTTCACGGCGGGCACGGCGGGCGGCGTTACGGTTTCGGAACTTAAGTTCCACAAAGTCGGCGTCTTGTCCGATAATTCGGTTTCTGGCGCATACCTTACCCAGAACGGCAAGGTGCTGTACCAGTACAATTCGTTGAACCAGGGCGTGCTCGACTTCTCCGGCATGAGCTTGAATGTTCCGGCCGGCCAGACCGTCACGCTCACCTTGGCCATTGACGTTTCGAGCGGCCTCTCGGCCGGCAACACGACGGCGTTCTCTCTGAATGCCGCATCCGATGTTACGGCGTTTGACGCTTCGAATAACGCAGCGACCCCTTCGGGCACGTTCCCGGTGAGCGGTAACACGTTCATGGTAATGAGCGTTTCGAATCCGTCGCTCGCAACGGTTACGGTCGCCTCGTCTTCCATTGGAAATCAGGTGACGGCCGGTACGCAGGGCAACCTCGTTGGCGCCTGGAACTTTCAGGCCCAGAACAGCAAGGTTTACCTCGACAGCTTGAACTTCCATGTTATCGGTTCCGCCAACAAAGGCGACATCCGCAACGTGAAGCTCATGGTGAACGGCACGCAGGTCGGCAAGACATTGGCGACCGTCGGTTCGGACGGCACGGCGTACTTTGATGCGTCTGCCGCTCCAGGTGTCTTGAACACCGGTTCGAACAACGTTCAGATTTTCGCGGATGTGATGGGCTCTCCGAGCTACAACTTCCAGTTTGAAATCTTGAACGCGTACGACGTCTACGCGGTTGATTCCCAGTACAGTGTTCCGGTTCCGGCGGGCTCGAATGCGGGCACACAGGTATCGATCCAGCAGGGCCAGATTACGATCACGCAGGATACGAATACCCCGACCGGCAACATTGCGAAGGGCCAGTCGCAGATCACGATTGCGAAGTTCGACATCTACGCCGCTGGCGAAGCGGTGAAGGTGCAGTACTTGCCGTTTGAACTCGACTTCGCGGGAGTGAGCACGGCGAGCGATACGGCGTTGAACCAGATCATTCAGAACGTGGCGATTGTTGATGATGCGGGTGGCCAGGTTGGCACCACCATCAACCAGCCGCCATCGGCGAATTCTCCTGGTTCGGGCGGCACGAACGTCGGTTTCACGACGAGCGGCGCCGGCGCGAGCGTGACAACCGGCGCGACGATCAACTACACGGATTCGTTCGGCACGGCCAGCTCGCCGATCAACTACACGGTTCCGGCGAATACGACCCGCGTCCTTTCGCTCCGCGTTGACGTCCAGTCAACGGCGAACTTCTCGCAGGTAACGGGTAAAATCTTGCAGCCGGCGGCGAACAACTTGCAGGGCTTGATCTCAAGCCAGCTTGCCAAGTCGTCCGGCGCGCAGGGTTCCACCTTGTCGCTCGCGGCATCGTCCTTGACGGCGGCCCAGAATAACGCTTTGGGTACGCAGACGGTTTCGGCAGGCACGCCGAACGTCGAGATTGGGTCGTACTCTCTGGCAGCTTCTTCGGCTGAAGGCGTGAACATCAACAACCTGACGGTTCAGGTTGGTTCCGCAAGCCCGGTGGTCTTCCAGAACCTCAAGGTTATGGTAAATGGCGCCCAGTTCGGTACGACCCAGAGCACTGTTGCTCCGAGCGGCCAGTACACGTTCTCCGGCGCACCCTTCACGGTCTCCGCAGGAAATACGGTGAACGTGAATGTCTACGCGGACACGTTGTCCTCAGCGTCAGGCACGACCTCCGGCGGTGCGACATCGCTCACCGGTCTCTCGGGCACGGGTGCGATCTCGTTCAGCGCCATCTCGCTTGCGAGCGCGGTCACCGGCCAGAGCTTGAGCTTTGCGGGCAGCCAGACGATGTCCATTGCGGCTGACTCGAGCCAGCCGGCGGCGACGACCCTTACGATGGGTTCCACGGGTAATATTCTCGCGGTCTATCGTCTCCAGGAAACGTCGAATGTTGGTCAGGTCAAGGTTACCGACCTTACGGTGTCCGACACCGCGACCTCTTCGGCGTCCTCGACGCTCGCGGCATTCAGCAACCTCCGGATATATGGCGGTTCAAACGGCCAGACGCTTTTGGGCACGGCAGGTGCCGCGTCGGCAGGAACAGCAACGAGTATCGTAACGCCTGCTGTCGCCTTTGTTGCGGCAACCGGTACCATCACCTCGACTCTGGCAGCTACGAGCACGGCTGCGGTCTTTTATGTCACGATCGGTGGGGTGCAAGTCGCGGGACAGATCGCTGTAAACAGCACATCCTCCCAGATTGCGAACGCCATTGCGGCCACCATCACTGCCAATAAGACAGCGCTCGGCGTGTCTTCGGCGGTGGCCTCATCCAGCGTGGTAACGGTTACCTCGTCGGGATCGGCGACCACGACGATGAGCATCTTCGACACGGCGGGCAACGGCTACACGGTGTCCGCGAACGGTCTTAGCGGCGGCGTAGCCGCTGTTCCGGCGGTAACGACGACGACGAGCAATGGAGCGTACAACTACGCGTTCCACTTTGCGAGTCCGATCCTCGTTCCGCAGTCGAATGTGGCGCTCATTACCCTGAAGGGTGATGCATCATCCTATTCGGCAGGCGGTTCGACAGATAACTCGAAACATTCCTTCTCGCTCACGAGCTCGAACGTTACGGCGCTCGGTGCGACGGCGGGACTCTCGGTAACGGTTTCGGGCGCCGGCTCCGGCAACCAGATGACGGTCTTGCGGAGCACGATGATGGCGGCAACCTCGCCTTCATCCTTCACGCAGAACGGCAAGCAGCCGCTCCAGGAGATCGGCTCCGTCACCTTGACGGCGAATAACTCCGGCCCGGTGATGCTGAAGAGCTTGAATCTGAACTTCAGCGGCAGCAACGTTACGGGCACGGCTCTCACGGGCTTTCTCGCCACGGTGGTGCTGAAAGGCCAGAACTCCGTTGATGTAACGATTGCGACGTCGTCGAGCGGTCTCGGCGCGTTGGTTGCGACCGGAACGAATGCCGGCGTAACGACCGCGACGTCCACCTGGACGTTCGCGACTACGACAGCAAACGGCGCTTCGCCGCTCGTTGTCTCGCCGGGTTCTCCGATTACGCTCCAGCTCTGGGGCACGACGAACGTGATTCCTGCTATTTCCAACCAGTCGGAATCGCTTTCAGTCACGCTTCAGAACACGACCGATGTCCAGTACTACGACGGTACGGATGCAGCCGCAGTTTCGACGGGAGCTCTCTCCTTGCCGACAACCGCAGTGCCGCTTACCGTATCCTCGTTCTCGTACGGAACCGGTCAGTAATCGGTTAGCCTAATCTCGCGCATTGCTTGTGACCTTGCGCGGATCGCAAAACCCCCTTCTCCCGAAGGGGGTTTTGCTTTTTTCTCTTTCTCCTTTTTTCCTTGAATGATAGCCGGCCACCGTCACTTGCCGGTCATCTGCAGTGTCGTTTGCCAGTCGTTTTACCGGCCGTTTACTGTTCGTTTTATGAACGATCGGCGATAAAGCGAAAATATATCGCTTTACCGCCGACCGTTCAAAAAACGATATCAATTCGTTTTTTCAACGATCGTTTTTAAAGCGATATTCTTTTAAGATTTTTTA
>CAZADL010000015.1:10474-13805 GCA_964483915.1 uncultured Candidatus Saccharibacteria bacterium
TCAATTCGTTTTTTCAACGATCGTTTTTAAAGCGATATTCTTTTAAGATTTTTTAATGTTCGGAAAGGCATTATGTGGATATGAAAAAATATGGTGAATTGACGATTGTTATTTTGGAAGAAATCGCAGATATTGCTTCGCGTAGCGTTGCTTTTACTGAAGCGATGCTCACGGTCGGCGTCACCATAGCTCTTTATCCGAACATTCAAAAACGTTTTGCCGAAATTATGCGCGAGAACACAGATATCAAAGAGCGCGATCGGCAAAGAAAGAGATTTTTTCAAACATTGTATCGCCTCAAAAAGGCGGGAATCGTGGCGCGGAATGATTCAGGAGTTTTTACGTTGACAGAACGCGGCAAGCAGATTTTAGAAAGGGAAAAGAACAAAGAATCCACGTCTCAGAAATTACCCTCAATCTCTCTGTATCATGGAAATGCCACAAGCGAAACCGTCGTTATCATTTTCGATATCCCGGAGTCGCTGCGGGAAAAGCGAGCATGGTTTCGTGAAGCTATTACGGAACTCGGCTTTTCGATGATTCAGAAAAGCGTTTGGACCGGAAACGTCGATATTCCCGAACGGCTGATCCGTGACCTTCATTCGTTGTCGCTTTTAGCATATGTGAAATTCTTTACCGTAAAAGAACGGGGGACGCTTGCGAAATTCGTTTGACAGAGTTTCTGCTCTCGCCGTATAATCTAACCCAATGTTGGCCATTAAGTTACAACGGGTCGGGAAAAAACATCAGCCGAGCTATCGGCTTGTTGTCGCGGAAAAACGATCCAAGATGGCAGGGCCGCCGGTTGAGGATCTGGGTTCATACAGCACGTTTACCAAAAAAGCATCAATCAATAAGGAGAGAGTGTCTCATTGGTTGCGCGTGGGCGCCGAGCCGACCGTGACCGTCCATAATTTTTTAATCAGGGAAGGTATCCTCACTAGCGCGAAAAAAGCGGTGAAAATGAAGAAGAAAACAGCAGCGGTCGAACCGGCCGCGGCGCAAGCCGTGGTACCCGCAGAAAATTCTGCGCCAGCCGCCTAAAATTTATTACACGCTATGGCTATTGAAGTTCGAAAAAAGGAAGGCGAACCGGGGAATTCTCTCCTCTATAGTTTTACGCGCCGCGTGAAACGGAGCGGCATTTTGCGGGAAACCCGCGCCCGGAGATTCCATGGGCGGCCCGTGAGCCGCGTGAAACGCAAACGGTCCGCCATCCATCGCGGCGAAAAACGAGCCGAAATGGAACGGCAGAAGAAATTGGGACTGGCGTAAAAGATTGTTTTTTGTCATCCTGTTGGAAAACGGGATCCAGGAAGTAAAAGAAAATCTGGATCCCGGCTTTCGCCGGAATGACGTAGGTAGAATAATTTTTCTCTATGTCTCTCCTCGAAAAAATAACGGCCGACTTGAAAACCGCGATGAAGAGCGGCGACCGTGCCCGCATGGACGTTCTGCGGTTTGTGCTCGCGGGAATTCAAGGGGCCCTGAAGGACAAGTATGCAAAAGCGCCCAGCGTTCCGCTTACGGACGAAGAGGCGGTGGCGGTACTCCAAAAAGAAGTGAAGCGGCGCCGCGAGGCGATCGAGCTTTTTAAAAAAGGAAACCGTTCCGATCTCGTGGACAAAGAGGAAGCCGACCTCACGGTCATCGCAGAATACGTCCCAAAGGAATTGTCGGCGGAAGAAATAGAAAAAACAGTGAGCGGGCTTCAAGCTCAAGGATTTTCTGATTTCAGCTCGCTTATGCGGGAGGCGATGAAAGAATTGAAGGGCCGTGCGGATGGCAAAATAGTGGGAGAGATTGTGAGGAAAAAGATAGGCACATAAATTCTCTTAATGATGGCTGAAATAAGAGAAAGAGAATTGCAGATGCTTGCAGCAAAAATACTGAAAACGCTTGGCAAACGGCAGGCCTCGCTTGACATCGTCCTTTTGGGAAATGCCAAGATAAAACGCATGAAGCTGCGGCTGCTGGGAAAAGGGACGGAACCGAACGTGCTCTCATTCCGGGAGCCGAAGCGATTTCCGCATCCCGAGACGAGGACGCGTTACCTCGGCGAGGTTTACCTGAACCGCGACATTATCAAAAAAAGCCCGCACCGCGCCGCACCGCTTCTCGCGCACGGCATCCTCCATCTTTTGGGCTACGACCATATGAAGAAAAACGATGCCGTCCGCATGGAACGGGCGGAAAAAAAGATATTACAGAACTGCCGGACACGCGAAAAAAATAGGTAAGACTTGGCCGAGCGGCTTTGAGCACACACTTTTTTCGCGTGTCCGGCAGAGTTCAAAAGTAGTCGATTTTCATCGCGTGCTTGACCTCACGCAGCGTTTCCTGTACCACGGCGCGCGCCCGGTCGGTGCCGTCATGGAGCATCCGCTGGATGGAATTGCGGTCTTTTGCTAACTTCTCGCGCCGTTCGCGTATCGGGCCGATGAGATCGGAAAGAATTCCCGCGAGCCGTTTTTTGAGGTCGACATCACCGAGCCCGCCCGCACGATATCGGTCTTTTAATTTTTTAACCTCTGTTTTATCGGAATCGAAAATATCAAGATAGCTGAAGACGACATTTCCTTCGACCGCGCCGGGGTCATTCGCATGGATATGGTTCGGGTCGGTGTACATTTCCATCACCTTCTTCGCAATGGCCTCGTCACCGTCGGCAAGCAGGATGGTATTGCCAAGAGACTTTGACATCTTTGCCTTGCCGTCAATTCCTACGAGCCGCGGCGCATCGGAAATGAGCGCCTTCACCTCCGGGAAGACCGGCGCATAGATGCGGTTGAATTTTTCCCCGATCTCATTGGTCTGCTCAATCATCGGTTCCTGGTCGTTACCCACCGGCACGAGGTTTGCTTTGAAAGCCAAAATATCCGCCGCCTGGCTAATCGGGTAGACCAAAAATCCCACGGGAACGTCCGATCCAAATCCTTTTTGTCGCATTTCATCCTTCACGGTTGGGTTCCGTTCTGCGCGTGCCAGAGTGACGAGGTTCATGAAATAGAGCGCAAGCTCGCTAATCTCCGGAATGAGCGACTGGATGAAGATGGTAGATTTCTTCGGGTCAATGCCGACCGCAAGGTAGTCGAGGGCCACATCCATGATGCTATCGCGAACTTTCTCGGGATCCTCCGCGTTGTCGGTCAAGGCTTGCATGTCGGCCATGATGATGAACTGCTCGTAGTCGTCCTGCAGCTTCACGCGATTCCGGAGCGAGCCAACATAGTGCCCGAGGTGGAGCTTGCCGGTCGGCCGATCGCCCGTCAGGATGATTTTTTTCTTGACACGTGCCATGTTTGTACTTTAACACGCCTCTCGATTCCCG
>CAZADL010000016.1:0-13700 GCA_964483915.1 uncultured Candidatus Saccharibacteria bacterium
ATCTGTGCCACTTGCCAAATTTTTGTTTTTATGCTATAACAAACACATGAGAAAGATAGGGCAATTTTTGAAGAAGTGGTTTATACCACACCCGGAAAACGACCATAAACCGCACATCTTGCGGCCGCGGATCATTGCCGTGGTTTGCGCCCTCGCAATCGCCGCGGAGTTTTTGTTCTTCTCAAGTTTTTCAATGCCTGCTTTCCGGTCGCCGCTTTTGGGCGACATCATGGTGAGCGTGCTCGCCGACGGCACGAATAGTGCGCGCGTCACAAATGGCCTTCCTTCACTTCAGGTAAATCTTTTGCTCACCGCCGCGGCCCAGCAGAAGGTGAACGATATGGTGGCGAATCATTACTTCGACCATACAAGTCCCGAAGGCATTACGCCGTGGTACTGGTTCGGGAATGTCGGTTACGATTTCACCTATGCCGGCGAGAACTTGGCGGTGAATTTCAGCGATTCGCAGGACGTGACGAACGCATGGCTTAATTCGCCGGAGCATCGCGCTAATATTATGAACGCGAACTTCACGCAGTTCGGCATTGCGATCGCGACCGGAACGTTTGAAGGACAGCCGGCGGTCTACGTTGCCGAAGAGTTCGGTGCGCCGTCGCCCTTCATGGCTGCGGGATCGGGCGCGACACCGAAGCTCGTTCTCGCGACGAACCCGGCTGCAGGCAAGTCTGCGGCGGCGGGCGTTGCCCCGATCGTGATTGCAGCTTCCAGTTCACAAACATCCAGTTCCGAACAAACGTTTGTCGCGGCGGTGCGGGGCGCGGAGACCGGCACCGTGCCCGGCGTTACGCCAGCCACCATGCAGACGCCGCAGTTTGTACCGCAGACCAATATCGTCCAGCAAACAGTGGTGAATCCGCGCACCGCTCTGAACAGGATACTTCTCTTCGTCGCGATTCTCTTCGCGTTTGCACTCCTTATAAATATTTTTGTGAGGATCCGGATTCAGCATCCGAATATCATTCTTGGCGGTCTCATCGTGATTTCACTCGCCGGAATCTTCATAATTTTGAATCAGCACCTCTTTTTGTCCGTGGTGGTCAAGTAGATTTTCGTCGTGTGCTATAATTTTTGGGTGTTGAACATACCCATTGTTATTGCTTTCTTCGCCGGCATCGTATCGTTTCTGTCGCCCTGCATTCTCCCGATCATTCCGGGATTTTTGGCGTATCTCGGCGGTGCCTCGTCCGAAAATACTGCAAGCGGGAAAGAGCGATGGGGGATATTTTTAAACAGTTTGTTTTTCGTAATCGGATTTTCGGTCGTTTTTGCCCTGCTCGGAGTGCTCCTGAACGGCGTGCTCGCGCACGCGGCCTACGCGGTACAGACATGGCTTTCCTGGATCGGCGGCGCGGTCATTATCTTTTTTGGATTATATCTCATGGGATTTTTTAAGATCCGGTTTCTGGAGTACGACCATAAGATAAGTCCGAAGATCAATCTGCATTCGCGGTACCTCACATCGCTTCTTTTCGGGTTTGCGTTCGCGGCTGGCTGGACACCGTGCGTGGGGCCGGTCTTGGGCGGTATTCTGGGACTCGCGGCTTCGGCGCCGGGCGAAGCGTTCCCGCTCCTGCTCGCTTACGCCCTTGGTCTTGGGGTGCCGTTTCTCGTCGTGGGGGCGTTCGTATCGCAGGCGGCGCGTGCGATCAGCCGCTATGCCACCGTGCTCCATTATGTAACAATCGTATTCGGCGCGGCGCTCGTCGTTCTCGGCATTCTCGTCTTCACCCAGGACCTTACGCTCGTTGCGAACTTCGGATTTGTGAACAACCTCTTACTCCAAAAATAAAAAGTTATGAATTATAAAAACATTACATTCGGTTTCCTTCTGGTCGTGATCGTCGCTGCAATCGCGTACCTTGAACTCGGCAGGGTCCATCCCATAAAACCCGGCGTGGGAGCCCACACGATCGCGGTGTCCGAAACGGCAACAGGCACCGCTGCCACAAGCACGGGGGCGAGCACGCTCACCCTCCGGGCGCTTGCTGTGGCAGACCAAAAATCCGGATATCAGCCCGCCATTGAGATCGCGGACCCGACGGGCTTCGTGAACACATCATCCAGCTTTAAGATTGCAAACCTCATCGGCAAAAACGTCATCCTCGTCGATTTTTGGACGTACAGTTGTATCAATTGCATCCGCACGATTCCCTATTTGAACGCCTGGTACGATCGCTATCATAACGAGGGGCTGGAAATCGTGGGCGTCCATACGCCGGAGTTTGCCTTTGAAAGCAATATTACGAACGTGGAAGCCGCGACGAAAAAATACGGCATCGCCTATCCGGTTGTTCTCGATAGCAATTATGGGACTTGGGATGCCTACGGCAATCTCTATTGGCCGCACGAATACTTGATTGATGCGGCGGGCTACATCGTGCACGACCAGATCGGCGAAGGAAATTACAGCGAGACAGAGGGGGAGATCCAGAAATTGATCGCCAAGCGGGATCAGATCTTCGGCATTCAGCCGGCAACCATGCCAACGTCTACCGTGTTTGTTCCACAGAGCGTTATTTCCGGCGGTCTCATGAGTCCCGAAACATATTTTGGCTCGGAGCGGAATGATTATCTCGCGAACGGAAAGCCGGGCGCGGTCGGTAACCAAACGCTTACTGTTCCGATGATTACGCAGTTCAATAAACTCTATCTCGGCGGTAGCTGGTATTTCGACGACCAGTACGCGTCGAACAATGCCATGAGTGCGACCATAACTTACAAATACACCTCGGGCAAGGTTTATTTTGTCGCTGCTGCGCCAAAAGGCGTGACGGTCGAGGTTCTTCAGGATGGGAAACCCGTGACAAGCGCAGCGGGATCGGACGTGCAAAACGGTAAAGTGTTCATCCAGGCGAGCAGACTTTACAATTTGATTAATAATCCGGACGGCTCCGGCACGCACACGCTTGAGCTCATCATTGATTCGCCGGGACTCGAAGCATTCACATTCACCTTCGGTTGAGGTTCAACCTCGCAACGAGGTCGAAACTCGGTGCTATTCCGTCGTTTTTCCGTTGAACGGTTTGTCGGTCGCTATGGAGTCTGCTCTTTTTGGATGGATAACACCATCTTCGTGGTCCGGCGGGGAATAGAGCGTGTAGAGCTTCATTGGTTCGATAGTCGAGGTATTTACGATATTGTGCCGCGTGCCGGCAGGTACGACAATGGCAGAACCATCGCTGATCGGATGTTCCACGCCATCAAGCACCGCCTTGCCGGTACCGCTCTCAATGCGCAGGAATTGGTCAAGCCCGTGCACTTCCTCGCCGATCTCTTCCGTCGGCAGCAAGCTCATGAGCACGAGCTGGCTGTAATGCGCCGTATAGAGCACCCTGCGGAAATTGCTGTTTTGCTGAGAGAGTTCTTCGATATTGTCAACGAATCCTTTCATATTTTTTTTAACAAATTATTTTTTTTGGGACCTTTTTCTGATGATAACATAGTTCGTCATCCTCGCGAAGGCGTGGCCCCAGATTACGAGAGAAAATCTGGATTCCCGCGTTCGCGGGAATGACAGAAAGAGTTTCCGCAAAATTTAACGTAACGATTTGATATACTTGAAGCGTATGGATACTAAAATTGAGACCGCGGTGTTCGGCGGCGGTTGTTTCTGGTGCACCGAAGCCATTTTTACCGAGCTTCGTGGCGTCACTTCCGTCGTGCCGGGTTATACCGGCGGCACGACGGAGAACCCGACCTATGAAGAAGTGTGCACCGGGAAAACCGGCCATGCGGAATCTTTGCGCATGATGTACGATCCAAGTCAAGTATCTTTCCATGATCTTTTAACGGTCTTCTTCGCCACGCATGATCCGACGGCGCTGAACCGGCAGGGGAATGACGTGGGGCCGCAATATCGGTCGGCGGTGTTCTATGCGTCCGAGGCACAAAAAAAAGAAACGGAAGAATTCATCAAAAAATTGGAGGCGTCTGATCCGGGCGGAAAGAAGGTCGTGACCGAAGTCGCTCCGCTCGGCGTTTTTTACGAGGCCGAGAACTATCACCGCGACTATTTTAAAAATCACCGCGGCGCGCCGTATTGCGAAGTTGCGATCGAGCCGAAAGTGGAGAAATTGCAAAAAGAATTTGCAAACCTTCTAAAAACACAAAAGAAGTAATTCCCCCCTCACTTTTTCTTTTTGAAGAAGCTGAGCACAAAGAATATTGCCGCAGTCACAACCACGGTGGGGCCAAGATCGAGATCATAATGTAGGGCGATGAAAAAACCGGCGAGCATTGCGGCCATGGATACGGCGATGGAGGTCGCAAGAAACGCTCCCAAGGAATGCGTGAGTTGGCGCGCGGTGGATGCCGGGATAATGATCAAAGAACCTACGAGGAGCGCGCCAAGAAAGCGGAGGTTCGCGAGGATTGCGAGGCCGAAAAGCAACAGGAACCAGAGATTCATTCGACTTACGTTGATCCCGTTCGACACCGCGAGTTCCGGCGAAAAGAGCGAAATGATGAGTTTATGGCGCAGGAGCCAAAGCGCAACAATGATGAGGATGCTTGTTAGAGTGCCGAAGATAAATTCGGGAAACGAGAGCTTGTTAAATCCGCCGAAGAGCGCATCAACGAGCGCTTCGTCGGAATGGATGAGAAGCGCGCCAAGAGCGACCGAACTCGCGAAAATAACGCCGATTGCGGCTTCGGCGGAAAGTTCAGTTTTTTTCTGGAGCTGCCAGATGATGAGGATGCCAAGGAATAGCGTCGCGCCGCCGCCAAGGAGCGGATCAATCGCCCAGAGCACCGCGAGGCCGAGACCGGGGATCGCGATATGCGACATCACGTCGCCCGCGAGGATCGTGCGTTTCATAAGGGCGAATGCGCCGACGAGCCCTGCGGCGGCGGCGGCAAGAATGCCAAGGGTGATGGAGTAATACATCGTCATGGTGAGTGAGTGCCGCGATTGGTGTCGTGCAGGTGATGGAAATAGTGAAAATATTTGTGCGGTCCGTATAGTTTTTCCAATGCTTCGGGCGTCAAAGCGTCGCTCGGCGCCCCGAAACAGATGCTCGATTTGTTGATACAGAATACTTTGGTCGCATAGCGGTAGACGAAGCTCAAGTCATGTGAAACCAGGATGACGGTGATGCCGTGCGTATCCTGCAGGCGATGGATGAGATCATATGTTTCTTGTTCGCCCGAAATATCGATGCTTGCGGTCGGTTCATCAAGGAGGAGGACGTTCGGATTACCAAGGAGTGCGAACGCGATAAGCGAGCGCTGAAATTCACCGCCGGAAAGATGGCCGACAGGCGTCCCGAGCATCTTAGGAGTGACGCCAACTGCCGCGACAACGTCTTTAATTGCCAATGGTCGGAGACCAAGAACAGATGCCTTTGCCACGAGAAGATTTTTGAAATTGACAGGGAGATGGCGATCGGCATCTATCTTTTGAGGGACATAGCCGATGCGGGTGCCTGCGGCCCACGCTATCCTGCCGTCGTAGGGGATCATGTCGAGGAGCGCGCGGAGAAAGACGGTTTTGCCCGCACCGTTCGGCCCGATGATGGCCAAGCTCTCACCTGCGTCGAGTTCCAAAAAAATATTTTCGAGGGCCAGTTCTCCGTCAAAAGATACTGTGAGATCGGATACCGTAAGTATCGGTTGCATAAGAGAAAGTATAACACGAAAAAGTCCGGTTTCGGGATGGTCGTCCTAAAACCGGATTTTTGAGACAGGTTCTAGAAACACCGGCCGTTACATCATCCTCCCTTCATGCCGTACCCAGCAGCCGCATGATCCCGTGAAGAGTTTCATGCATCCTGCGATGATGACGAGGATCGGCATGACCTTATGGCAGCCGCACCCGCACGTCTTCCCCATTTTCATATCTCCTTCCATTGATAAGTATATGTTATAATGCCCTTCGACCCTTACCGGATACCATGTATTATACCCAAAATATATTTTCCCCTTTGGGATATGGTATGATGGCGATATGAAACTCAATACAACACTACATATCAGACCGGACAGCGAGCTTTCGCCGGAGCTCTATAAGGTCGCCCGTGCGGGCGGTACGGAAGTACTATTTGCCGGAAAATATGTGAACAATCATGAGCAGGGAATGTTCCGATGCGCCGTCTGCGGCACCGAACTTTTTTCATCCTACACCAAATTCGACTCGGGTACGGGTTGGCCGAGCTTCACCGAGCCGGCGAATCTTCAAAATATTGAATTGCGCCATGACTCAAGCGGCGGAATGGATCGGACGGAGGTTATTTGTAAAAATTGTGACGCGCATCTCGGGCATGTTTTTGACGACGGCCCGAAAGAAAAAGGCGGCAAGCGATACTGCATCAATTCCATCTGCCTTGAACTCGAAAAGAAGGATAGAGAATGAGCACTTTTCTGTCCATGCCCAGACGACACAGACGAGACAATCAGGTTCACAAAGTGATCGCCATCTCGCCATGTTTTGCCATATTCGCATGATACCCCACCAAACATTAAAAAATCTTAAAAGAATATCGCTTTATAAACGATCGTGGGAAAAGCGAACGGATGTCGTTTTATGAACGATCGTCGATAAAACGATATGTTTTCGCTTTATCGACGATCGTTCATAAAACGAACAGAAACTAGCAACATCTGTCGCCATGCGGCAACCCTGATATTTTCCTTTCATATTTTCAAGGGTCTATCTGTATCATATGTTATAGACCAGTACACTTTTTGGACATTGCTTTAAAGAAAATGTATCCTACGAGGAGGTAAAGTCATGCCCCTTCTTAATGGCGTAAAGAGTATGAACCTCGGTTTTTGGAAGGCCTTTCTGAGGCAACCAAAAACCAGCCTGGGTTTTGTGACCCTTGTCATCGCTGTTTTTATCCACAATCTTTTCTCTGTCCTTTTCATTCTCGCAGATATCAGAAAGGAGAGAGAAGCCAGATGGTGAATTTGTCGACTCCGTGTTGGCAGTAAAGGAATCCATCCTTTCGAGGGATCCCTTTTTCATATCTCAATTTTTATGATGAGATTCAAGTAGTTTTTAACCGCCCTCTGCAAGCGAAGAGAGCAACAGCCGCAACGGCGGCAATAGTTGCCCCGAAATAAAACGGCGCTTGCGGGCCGATGCGATCCCAGAGCAATCCGGCAAATAAACTTGCCGGGAGCGTTGCGATTCCTATCGTCGTGCCATAGATGCCAAACGCTCGGCCGCGATGTTCTGATCCCACCGTGTCGGCGAGGAACGCTTTCTCAACCCCCTGGTTCACTGCATAATACATGCCGTAGAAAGCGTAAAGCGGCCAGACGAGATAGGCGTGCC
This sequence comes from uncultured Candidatus Saccharibacteria bacterium, assembly GCA_964483915.1. Lineage (GTDB taxonomy): Bacteria > Patescibacteriota > Minisyncoccia > UBA6257 > 2-01-FULL-56-20 > CAJAQL01. The sequence continues at coordinate 7,298 of CAZADL010000016.1, forward strand.
CCGCAAGCGCGAAGCCGAGGTAAGCAAGCGCGTAGATAGACCATCCGATGATGAGGGTTGGGATCCGTCCGATCTTATCGGACAGCGATCCGAACGGCACGGCGAGCGCCGCATAGATGAGATTGAACAACGTGATAACCAATGGGATTTCAAGGAGTGTGACGCCAAGATTTTGCGCTCGTAAAATAAGGAATGCATCGGAGGCATTGCCGAACGTGAAGAAGACCGTGACTGCAAGAAAAATAAAGTACGCCCTGGGAAGCGGCTTCTTCGATACCGGCGCGCGGCATGCGGAGTTTTGCGAAGCGTCCCGGGACGCCACTTCTTTTATCTTTGTGACAAGCACGAAAAGCGTCACGAGCAAGGGAACCGCGGTGAAAAGGAGAATGTGGTGATAGAGCGATGCACTTCCTTTGAGCACAGCGAGAAGCCCAAAAAGGATGAGCGGCCCCGCGACCGATCCGAGGGTGTCGAGCATCCGCGCAATGCCAAAGCTTTTTCCCCGTGTGGTTTTTTCGGCGGAACCGGCGATCAAAACATCTTTCGGCGGATCTTTCATGCCTTTACCGGTGCCGTCCGCGAAACGGAGTCCGAGCACCGCCGCACTCGACGTAAAAAAGGCAAGGAGCGGCCGGCTGACCATGGAAAGAAAATATCCGACAAAGATGATAGGTTTTTGTTTTTTAAATTTATCCGAGAAGAATCCAGAGATCACCGTGAAGAGATAACTGCTTGCCGTCACGAGTCCTTCCGCAATACCAACGAATGTTTTATCAAACCCGAGGATGCTCGTATAGTAGATCGGCAGGATCGGCGTAAAAACATCCTGGCTGATGCCGCCGAAAAAACTGAGGAGTCCGACAAAGAAAACATTTCTATTTTTTGGCTGTTCGTCCGGCGTTGTCATATCGTTTTTTGGGTCTCGATCGCATGCAATATTTTTTCGACTTCTTTGATGCTGGCATTGTCTTCTAAGGAAACTGCGGTCACGGTGGGATTCAACTTCTTCAGGATCGCGAGCTTTTTCTTGAGCGCCGCAATTTTTATGAGGTCGCTTTTAGAAAGAAAAAGATATTCAGGCTTCCGGAGAAGCTGTTTGTTGTGCGTGCCTAGTTCGCGGCGGATGGTTTGGTAGTCGCGTTTCGGGTTCTCTGATTCGGACGAAACAAAATGGAAGAGGATAGGGGTGCGCTCAATATGGCGCAGAAATTTTGTGCCGAGCCCCTTGCCCGATGACGATCCTTCGATGAGCCCTGGGATATCGGCAAGGATCAGCCCATAGTGGACACCGAGGTTTGGTTCAAGCGTCGTGAAGGGGTAACTTGCAACTTTACTGCGCGCTTCCGTGAGCCGGTTCAACATGCTTGATTTGCCGGCGTTCGGCATCCCGATAAACCCGACGTCCGCGATAAGCTTCAGCTCAAAGCGAAAAGTAAAAATTTCTCCCGGCAGGCCCCGCTGAAAACTTTTGGGCGATGTGTTGTGCGCCGACCGGAAATAAAAATTGCCGCGACCACCGAGTCCGCCCTTCGCGAGAACCACTCTTTCACCCACGTGCTCAAGGTTTGTATCAAAGCCTGTCGTCAGATTGTGCGCGACTGTTCCGACGGGCAGTTTCAGGATGAGATCGGCGCCATCGTGCCCGTCGCGGAACTGGCTGCGGCCTTCATGGCCATTCTCCGCAGAGAATTCTTTTTGGAAACGAAATTGGTTGAGGGCGCCGATGTCCGATATCCCGATCGCAATCACATTCCCGCCGCGGCCTCCCGCAGCACCCGTAGGGCCGAGAGCCATCATGTTTTTGTTGAACGCCACTGCGCCCTTGCCGCCGTTTCCCGCGGCAATCTTTGCCGTTACGTCGTCGATCAGCATACATTCATATTACCTTAAATTGATACCATTGACCGAAAGATCAATCGGTTTATAAAGCAAAACCCGCCATCCGGCGGGTTTTGCTTTACTTTCTCACTTTACCGTGATCGAGAGACGAAGCGTGGGATAGATCGTGCTATAGAAGATATAGTTGCCGGGCGAGAGAATGGACGTATCAAAGGTTTGCGAGGCCGATGCCCCTACCGTGATGGTCGCGACCGTGCTTGCCGAGATTTTATAGCTTGTTGTGTCGTGGTTCACGAACAAGAGTTCGGTTCCCTTCGCCACCGTGATGGACACGGGAGAGAACGACGTTCCCTGAATCACGATCGTGGAAGTAGCAACCTGCGCTTCTGCGAGCGGGATAATTGAGAATGTTTGGCTTGTCACCGTCGGATACCGCGTGGAGCTAAAGGTAAGAGCGATGCGATAACGGCCCGCAGGGACATCCGCTTTGATAGGGCTGGTTCGGCTCACAAAGACATCTCTCGTGTTCCATGAAAAACTGGTTTGTGTGGCCGAGACCTGCTGTTCGATCCACCCGACGATCGCCCCCGTTCCGGCATTCAGCAAATAAATTCCTCCGGGCGAACCGGCGGCCTGGTTCCAGGTAATGGTGTTTTGATTCTGGAGCACCCACGCTGCATCCTGTGCCGGTGAAGTGATGGTAATCTGCGCGACCGGCGGGGGAGGAGGAAGATGAGTTGGAACGGAAGGATTTCCGGCGGTTGTGGAAGCAGGCGGCTGGATCGTATTGCCTATCGGTCCCAGCATCCCAGCGGGAATTTTGGCAAACAACCACGTGAGCACCCCGAACACCAAAATAGCGGCTACGAGAACCCAAAGTTGTATATAATATTTTTTATGAGGCATGGGCTGATTATACCATGTCACGTATTTGTTTGCGGAAAGTTCGCCAACGTGATAAAAATGGATAAAGCAACGAAACCCCATGAATCAACACCCCAAACGCCTTAAGAAAATCGCGATTTTTGACGTTGACGGAACTATTTTCCGTTCAAGCCTGCTTATTGAACTTGTAAACGCCATGCTTGAGGCGGGTATCTTTCGGCCCAGCGTGGAAAGGGTCTACATGCGGGATAAAAGAAGATGGCTGGACCGTGAGGGAGATTATGAATCTTACATTGAAAGCGTTGTCGCCGCGTTCCGAAAAAATCTGAAAGGTGTCCGGTACCGCGACTTTGAACATGTGGCGAAACGCGTGGTCGCGCTTCATCAAAATCACGTCTATCGTTTCACGCGTGACCTTGTCCGCGATCTCAAAAAGAAAGGATATTATGTCGTTGCCGTCTCGCACTCTCCCAAAACGATCGTGAAGCCGTTCACCAAGCACTTGGGTTTTCACAAAACCTACGGCAAGCTCTACGAGATCAATAGGCAAACTGGGGAATTCAGCGGGAAGGCCCTTTATGAAAATATCATTATGGACAAGGCGGTCATCATGGAGCACATTCTGGAGAGCAAGCCGATGACCCTCACGGGGTCGGTCGGCGTCGGAGATACGGAGAGCGACATCCCGTTTCTGCGCATGGTAGATTACCCTATTTGTTTCAACCCGAATCGGAAACTGTTTGCTGTGGCCCGCAGGCGCGGCTGGGAAATTGTGGTGGAACGGAAAGACGTCATCTACAAGATCAAAAAAGGAATGATACGATAAATATTGCAGAACCCGCCATGGCTGACAAAAAATCCCTCGTTATGGAAAAGAAGCCCTACGCCATAAAAGGCGACCGGAGCCGTTTTGATCCGTCTTCAGCGGAGCCGTATACCGTGAGCCGCTCGGGTATCGACCGCTTTGTGGAATGTCCCCGGTGTTTCTATCTTGAGAAGCGGCTCGGCATTGCGCGCCCTGATATGCCGGGATGGGCCCTCAATAGCGCCGTGGACGAACTCCTGAAACGGGAATTTGATATTCACCGCGCCCGTGGCGTAGCGCACCCGCTTATGAAGAAATATCATATCGATGCGATACCCTATGCGCATGAGGAACTGGATGCATGGCGGGACTCCTTGCGGCGGGGCATCCAATTTTTTCACGAACCGAGCGGTCTCATAATCCGTGGCGGCATTGATGACGTTTGGGTCACGCCCGAAGGCAAACTGCATATTGTGGATTATAAGGCGACCTCCAAAAAAGACGAAGTAAATATTGACGGTCTCTATCAGCAAGGATACAAGCGGCAGATGGAAGTGTACCAATGGCTTTTCAGAAAAAACGGCTTTCCGGTATCGGACATCGGTTACTTCGTCTATTGCAACGGGAAGAGCGACAAAGAAGCGTTTGACGCGAAACTGGAATTCGACATCGTCGTGATTCCCTATACCGGCGACGATAGCTGGGTTGAGGGAACCATTATGGCGATCAGTAACTGTCTCCGCGCCAAAAAAATTCCAGCATCAGATCGAACATGCCATTACTGCGGTTATGTGAGTGCAAGGAACAACGTCGAAGATGACAAGTCCAGCAGGTCAACATAGAACCTATCTCAAAATTACACCGTCCGCGATCGTGGCCAATTGCCGCAAGGCCGAGGCGCAAGGAGCGTTTGACGGATAACGACACGGTGTCTATGATTCATATTAGTTTTTTAGGAAAAGACCCAACATCATGAATGACCGCAAAGAAGGAGCTGAGCATATGATCGAAAAGAACAAACAGGAAAGAGTAAGAGCGTTTCGGGAAATCGAAGGGTTACTCAAAAACAATCCCCTCGAACTATCCGAAAAACTCTTTGAACGCGGACCCGCTTATAAACCGGCAGAGCTTGCACCGGAAATCGTTGCGCAGAGGCCGGTGTCCTTCATCATCGGCGAACACCCGTCGGAATATTCTGTAAGTCCGCTCATGTGGAACGCGGAATATCGCTTGCGCGGCGCGGAAGGATTGTTTTTGCCCGCCGATATTCCGTGGGTGGAGAAACAGAATCTGGAAACACTGCTCAGCACAGCGTTTTCGCTTGGCAAGAAGCTCTTCCGGGTGCTCACCATCACGAATCCTTATAAAGTTGATGCCCTGAACTACTACCAGCGATTGGCAGAGTCGCAACCGGAGCGGATTACGGTGAGCGATGATGCCATGAGGATCGGCGCCACCAATCAGATTTTGGTGGGGCCGGACGACGTGTTCCACGTGATCAATTCCGATGGCCGCGGCATGGTAAGAAGCGTGGAGAGCTTTCTTCGGGACGAAGCGCGCGGAAACCTGCTCGGCAAGCGCGTCGGGCTCGTGGGGGCCGGGGGTGCGGCCCGAGGCATTGCTTATGAAGTTCTGAAACGATTAAGCGGCGCACCGGGTGGAACACTCTCCATTTTCAACAGAACCAAAGAGAAAGCGCTTTCGCTTGCCGGAGAATTCGGAAAATATTTCCCGGACACTCCTCTTAAAGGCCACGGACTGGAAGATCTTGTAGGCTTTGCAAAAGAGCAGGACGTAATTGTTTCTTCGATCACCGAAGGCGATCCGTTTCTCGCAAATAATGGCTACGCCGCGCTTTCTTCAAATACGCTCATGGTGGATGCCAACTATGGCACAAACTCCGTGATGGAAGCGCACGCTCGTGCCGCCGGCAGGAACGATCTTAAGATACGAGATGGCGCCGGAATGGTCGTGGAAGGGTATATCATTCCGTCTCGGGAGCTCGCCCATCTTTGGGGATATGCCGTGCCGGAAGAGATCTACCAAAAGATCGGAAAACTGTTCGGCTACGAACCAATGGCTGCCTCTCAAGGAAATTGAATCATTGAGCAACAAAACATTGTTGCTCAATTTTTTTCTACATTTTTTCCGTGAGCAGCGGTACGAACGCGAACCCTTCAAACTGTTTTGTTTTCGTGGTGCTCTCTGATATTTTTTTGACTTGCCAAACGGCGTCGCGGACCGGCAGGACCATCGTGCCGTAAACTTTCAATTGGGTAAGCAATTTTTGCGGAACCGAATCGCCGGCAGCCGAGACCAGAATTTTATCAAAGGGCGCGTGAGCGGGGGATCCAAGCGTCGCGCCGGCGAGAAAGATTTCCGCTTGCGAAAAACGATATTTCGCAAGATTATTTTTTCCGCAACGGGCGAGATCCGGCACGATTTCCACGCCATGCACCGCGCCTTCTTTCCCCACGATGTCGGCGAGAAGCGCCGTCGTCCAGCCGGACCCCGACCCCATATCCAAAATATTTTCTCCCCGCTTCGGGCTCAAAAGCTCCAGCATGAAGGCAACCGTATATGGTTGCGAGATGGTTTGATGGAAGCCGATCGGGAGCGCCTCATCATCGTACGCCGCGGCGCGATATTCCGGCGGCACGAAGTCCGCACGATCCACCGCCCGAAATGCGTGAAGAATCATGGGAGTTCTGAGAACACCATCCTGTACCAAGGAATCGACCAATTGACGCTTATTTAAGTGCGGCTCCATCATCAGTTATAGAATAGCAAAAAGGAGTGTTTTTCGTGGGGGAAGAATTTGGGCGCGCCATACGCGAAGCCTGGAGCAGAAGCGAGAGCGACGGCTGAGGGCTG
>CAZADL010000017.1:0-13204 GCA_964483915.1 uncultured Candidatus Saccharibacteria bacterium
ACAGATTCTGTACGATCATATCGGACACTCTGCCACAATGAAGGATATGACCAACAACAATGCTCATCATATCATCTTTCGTCGATTATCGTCATTGCTATTATCCCGGAAACGTGGTAAGCTTATACCATGATCGCAGAAAAAAAGATCAAGTTGGTTCTCGATCGAAAGATCAAAGAGGTTCGTGAAACTCCCGCGAGCTTCCCTTTTTTTGTTTCACTCCACGATTTCGTCGAATATATTGAATCCACGCCGAAATTCGCCGTCTTTTTCTCCAGCGCAAAAAGAGGAGGCCGGGCCAAAGAACTCTCCGCCAAATATGCCATTATGAAACAGATTTACCAAGGGATAGAAGACCTTGATGTCCGCACCACGAACGATCTGGGGCATGACCGCTATGTCGCAATTCGCGATTTGAGCTTGATCCGCAAAAAAGAGGTCTCTGAAAATAATTCATTTTGGAAACAGCGCGAGCTTCTCCGGAAATTGGCGGGTGAGATTCATGAGACGCTGTATGGTTATCTTTCCGAATCGGGCGTCTCGCATTGAATTTATCCCTATGTCCGATCAACTCAAAACCCGCTTCCATGGCCTCGGGATCGCGCCAAACATTCTCACAATCATTGACAGACTTCGCTTCACGACACCCACGCCCATTCAAGAACAATCTATCCCGCAAGCGATTGATGGGAAAGATCTCGTGGGTATTGCCCAAACCGGTACCGGAAAGACGCTCGCGTTCGGCATTCCTTTGATTCAGCACCTTCTCAAAAACAACCGCGGGCGGGCGCTCATTCTCTTGCCAACGCGGGAACTCGCCACTCAGGTTGACGAAGCGTTACGGAAGGTTGGCGAACCGCTCGGCGTGAAGACCGCGGTCCTTATCGGCGGCGAACCAATCGGCCGCCAATTCCGCGCGCTTTCCCGAAAACCTCACGTTATCCTCGCAACGCCCGGCCGGCTCATTGACCACCTGGAGCAAAAGACGGTGTCCCTCAAAGAAATCTCTATCGTAGTGCTTGATGAGGCCGACCGCATGCTTGATATGGGTTTCGCACCACAATTGAAACGGATCCTCGTCCATTTGCCCGCGGAACGCCAAACGATGCTTTTTTCGGCGACGATGCCCGAAAGCATCATTGCTATGGCGCGGGCGTTTTTGAGACTTCCCGTGCGCGTAGAAATCGCACGGTCCGGAACTGCCGCGGAAAACGTGACGCAGGAATTGTTTTTTGTAATCCAATCGGAAAAACCGCGGCTCCTTGAAAAGATGCTCCAGGAATACCGCGGGTCGGTCTTGGTATTCTGCCGTACCAAATTCGCCGCGAAAAAGATCGCGTCGCAGATCCGCGCCATGGGACATACCGGTATGGAATTTCATTCCAACCGCTCCCTCAATCAGCGTCGTGAGGCGCTTGAAGGTTTCAGGAACGGCAGGTACCGGATCCTTGTGGCGACGGACATTGCCGCGCGCGGCATTGATGTCTCAAATATTGAACTCGTCATAAACTATGACCTGCCGACGATCGCTCTGGACTACGTGCACCGCATCGGACGGACCGGACGCGCAGGCGAAAGCGGCCATGCGATCTCATTTGCACGGCCCGACCAGAAAGCGGACGTCTTTGCAATCGAACGGCTCATGCGTTCCACGCTTCCCGTATCCCAATTGCCGTCATTGCCGCCGGTGCGCGCGATAACAACTACATCACGGGAATTTTCTTCGCATCCCCAACCGCGCCGCTTCGGTTCAAATGTACATCCACGTTTTCCGCAACGTCCCCCGTTCCACGGTAGCCAACGACGGCCAAGCTACCGTGGGAGAAATCCACGGTAAAGGATGATTATTGAATGGCTGTTTTCACAATATCTTCAATCTTCTCATATTTTGGTTGCCAGCCAAGCACGGTTCTCGCTTTCTTTGAACTCGCGACAAGGACCGGCGGGTCCCCCGCCCTGCGGGGTTTGAAATCAACCGCCAACGGCGAACCCGTAACTTTTCTAACGGCATCCACAACTTCTTTTACGGAATATCCATTACCGCTCCCAAGATTAAAAACGTCGCTCTTGCCGCCGGCTGCGAGATACTCCATGGCCAAGATATGCGCATCTGCCAAGTCGTTCACGTGGACATAATCACGGACACAGGTTCCGTCGGGCGTGGGATAATCGTTCCCAAAGATACTTACTGGAATTTCATACGCAACCACAACGTCGCTGCCTCCTTGGACCAACCTTTTAACGATATGCGAACCGATATAACCCGCTCCGCCGACCACGAGTATGGGCGATTTATCCATTGATGATGAGAAAATTAGAGGCAAACGCCCAACCAGCAAACCGGCAAGTCACCGTCCAGATACCACCTGTTGTTAAATGCCACGATCTTAATGGTCTCTCCGGAATCCGTTTTGCAGGTCCCAGAGGTATCTGTTTTATCCAAAAGCTGAACACATCCGCGAAATGCATAATAATTCTCAAAGGTGCTATGGGCCTTTCTCAAATAAACTATCTGATGTATCGCAAGAACAAGAATGATGATTGCTGCCAAAAGTATGGCCACGGCAGCTATTCTGCTTTTCCGGGTCTTTAACATTGATGTTTATTGTATCAAGTATTCTCTTAAAATACGAACCTGGCTTTAGTGAACGTTTTCTCTTCCTCGAAATACTTTATGCTGATGAAATCATTCCAGAAGTTTCACGGTGGGGATCATCTGGTTATAAACCTCTTCGCACGCTTCATTGTTCAAAACGATCTGAATGGTTTTATATTTCATCTGGCCACTTTCCGTCGGAATGGTTTTTGCGCTCTCAAAATAGGTAATTGGCAAGGAAATTTTTTCTTGCCCGTCAAAAGCCCGATAGATCCATGTTGTTTCATACCCCACCAATCCCGCGGTGGTCGTGACGGACCGAAGAGAGTCCAGTTTTTCGTAATTCTGTATTTCAACAACCGCTGCTTTTTTAACATATTCGGCGAAGGGCAGGTTCTCCTCGTTTCCTGCCGTTCCTCTCGCGTCAACAGTCATGCACTCGGATGCTATTTCTGCCGGACTGTTCGGGGGCCGGAATCCCACCCCGGTTTGAGTATCTGGAAATTCTCGGAATATCCATCCGCTCGGATAATCAATGCTGTAGCCGAACTTCGCATTTACATACGTTTGCTGGGCCGGCTTGACGATGCGGAATGTCGCATCACTTTCGTCGAATATGGAGTTGGTTACCGGTATCGAGGCATAACTGATTATGCCAAGCACATAATTGCCCGTAGGGTACATATCAGCAACGGTCCAATCCTTGCTGCCGGTGTTTTCCAAATTGACAAAAATGATCGGATCAAATTCTTGTCCCTCTTCGGGGAGTGGGGGCGGCGCTATTCTTCTGATGGTGATCGCTATCTTATCCGCTGCGGGTATGTTTTGCGTTTTCCATCGTATGGTATACGCGGACCCTTCGCTTAAAACCTCCCCGCCGTTCGGAGAAAGAAGATGAAGAAATGGCTGGATATTGCCCGCCACGGTGTTTTGGTATTGCCAATAAATTGCGCCGCCAAGCGCAAGAACGGCAACCGCTAAAATGAATGGAAATGGAAATCTTTTCATTTACCTTATTGTAGCATTAAAAAATCCGCAGATTCTTGGGTGTTATCCACGAAAAGCTCTATCGCAACGAGCTGTTGATCAATTTTATCTTCTTCTCCCGCCGCCAGCTTTTTATTTCGGCTTCGCGCCGCCGCGTTTCAGTCAATGTTTTGTACTCCTCAAAATATTTCAGGACAACGGGACGGCGCAACTTGGTATAATGCGCGCCCCATTTTGATTCATTGTGTTGTTCGATGCGTTTTTCAAGGTTGTTGGTGCATCCTACATAAAAAGATGTATCGGCGCATTCCAGGATATAAACGTAAAACATAATGGGATTATAGCACTTCGTCACTAACGTTCCTCGGTGTCTTCAATTTTCGCGCGTCAAGGGTCGTCAATTTTCTCACGTCGTGAGAAAATTGGAGACTCTGAAATTTGAACCTTTTAGGCGAAAATTGAAGAGCTGCCGGGCTTGGATTCGAACCAAGATTGATGGATTCAGAGTCCATATGCCTACCATTAGCAGACCCGGCAAAAACAGGAAACACCGCCTGCGCGGTACTATGGATTATGCCGCATTAAAAAAGAAAATTCAATGCAAAAGACCCATCGCTGGGTCTTTTGCATTGATTCAAGCTTAGTGCTGAATCCGGGCTTGCTAACCACGGTTCAGTACCAAGCCAGCCCCACCGCGCGCTTATTATAAAATGCAGAAGATTAAAAAATTCTAAAATCTGGATCCCGTGTCCCCGTATCGGCGTATGGGGCAGACTCCGCACGGGATGACAGAGGAAATTCTATTCCTTGGGACTCACGGAGACGAGGAGCGGGCTTGCGATAAAGATGGACGAGTAGATGCCGGTCACGACTCCGACGAGGAGCGTGAGAATGAAATATTTGAGATCGACAGGACCCACGAAATAAAGCGCGAGGAGGACGAGAATGAGCGTGAGGGAGGTGTTCACTGACCGCGCAAAGGTTTGATTCACGCTATCGTTTACAATACCATCAAATTTTTCTTTGCCGCGGCGGAGGAGCAGATTTTCACGGACGCGGTCGAAGACAACGATCGTGTCATGCACCGAGAAGCCCATCACGACGAGGAGTGCGACCACGGCATTCGTGTCAATCTCCACGCCATGGAACCGGCCGAGGAGCACGAGCATACCGGCCGGAATGGACACGTCGTGGATAAGCGTGAGGAGCGTGATCCAGCCGTATTTCCAGGAACTCACCGGACGCGACGCCTTGCGGAACGCAAAGGCAATATAGAGCGAGATGCCCACGAGCACGAGCAAGATCGCAATGATGACGTTCTTGCGGAGCGCGGCGCCCACCGTCGGTCCGATGGATTGAAAGCTTAACTCGTTAAAAGAGGGCCATTTGGCTTTGAGCGCCACAATATCTGCCTGATGCGCCGCCTCGTCAATGGCGTCAAAGCGGGCCATGAACGAGCCGCTTGCCGGGTCCAAGCTAACATCGGCGTTCACGCCATGAATGCTTGACGAGAAAAAGTCCTGGACATCCCCCAGGGCGGCGTTCGCTCCCGGCAGAGAAAATTCCCACAGCGTCCCCCCTTTGAACTCCGCGCTCTGCTTGAAACCGAAGATTGCGATCGCAACGATGGCGGCGCCGACCAAAATGCCGGAAATCGTGAACCATATTTTTCTGTGACCAACGATGTTAAGCATAATAGGTTTTTTAAATTGCTAATGACTAGTCGCTCATCGCTCCGATCTTTTATTTCGGCCGGTATTCTCATACACGCGCAGGAAGAGCCGCGTCGTCGTGATGGCGCTGAACAAACTGACTACGACGCCGATAAGGAGCGTCAAAGCGAATCCCTGCACGAAACTGGAGGTGAAATAATAGAGGATGACCGCTGTGATGATCGTTGAGGTGTTCGAATCACGGATGGATGGCCACGCGCGGCGGAATCCTTCTTCCACCGCGGACGCCCGCGGCAAACCCCGCTTCTGTTCTTCTTTGATGCGTTCAAAGGTCAAAATGTTCGCGTCGACCGCCATGCCGATCGTGAGCACGAACCCGGCGATGCCGGACAAGCTCATGGTGATACCGATCAATTTGAAAATACCGAGCGTAAACGCGATATAAATCACGAGCGCGCAGGCCGCAAAAAAACCGAAGAGACGATAGTAGAACAGCATAAAAAGAATGACGAGGAGCGTGCCCAATATCGCGGCGAAGATCATGTTCTTCAGCGAGTTGTTGCCGAGGGTTGCCGAAACCGTTTGCTGGTTCACAAGCTTGATCGGCGCCGGAAGCGCGCCGGCATTGAACCGTTCGACGAGCGTCTTTGCTGTGTTCACGGTGAAATTTCCCGTAATGAGCGCGCTCCCGCCCGTGATCGCTTCGTTCACCGTCGGGGCCTCGATCAAGTTGCCGTCCAAAAATATCGCGAGCGGTTTGCCGACATTCGCCGCCGTGATCCTGCCGAAAAGATCCGTACCTTGGCTATTGAATGTGATCTCCACCTGCGGCTTGCCGGTCGTCTGGTTGAAGGTAAGCTGGGCGCCGGTAATGTACTGCCCGGTGAGATTCGTCGGAACATATTGCGTGGACGAACCGTTCTGCTCCACTTCCGCGAAGTCCAAGAGTGGCGTCTCGCCGATCTGGTTGATGGCGTCGGTCACGCTCTTCACGCCAGCGAGGTCCACATCAAGCTGAGCGCTGTTCCCTGCCTGCGCAATATAGACCTGCGGCTCGCTCACGCCAAAAAGATTGACCCGCTTCTCAATGACGTCGCGGAGGCCCTGGACCACCGAATCGCGGTTCCCCGCCGCGACGGCCGAAAGGTCAATTTGATACACGAGGTGCGTGCCGCCCACGAGATCGAGCCCCAGGCGCCACGGTAGCGCTTTCGTGCCCCAATTCTTCGGATAAACAAAAAGAGCTGCCGCAACGGCAACGACAATGACCAAAGTAAGGAAAAGGCCTGGATGGCGCCTCATAGGAATTAATTATAGAAAAATCACTAAAAAAAGCAACAGCTTCGGGTTTTCACTCTGCGCAACTCAAACTCACAGTCGCGCAGAATGAAAACCCTCCACTTATTTAATGATGAGGCGCGAAGGAGATGCCTGTCCTCTGGGACTTAACTCTAAGATCACGAGCAAGGCAGATAGCACTCTGCGCGACTCAAACTCACAGTCGCGCAGAATGCTGCCTTGCTCGTAAGATTAAAATCTTCCGGCCCGCTTCGCCGGAGCGAGAGCGAGGCGAGAAAAGAAACCCTCCGCTTCTTTTTTTTGCCGGAAGAGAATCTACTTCAACTGGGCTTCGAGCGCTTGGAGTTTTTGCTGGAGCGCTTGAATTTCCGCATTAAGTGATGCCGTCGAACTGGCCGATGGAGAAATCTCTGCGCCACTGCCCGCGAGCGCATTGAGTGCTGTCCTTGTTTTGGGACCGACGATCCCCCACCCTGCCGCGCCGGAACAGGCAATGGCATGGTCGCACTGGAATTTTTGGACGGCCTGCAGGGTCAAGTTTCCAAAAAATCCTGTTGTCAAATTTGCCGCGAGATAACCGTGGGCCACAAGAATAGATTGCAATATTTTTACCTGGCTATCCCGCGAACCGTATGATAACGATGCCGTGAGGAAACCGGCGATCGAAGGTTGCTCCGTGGTCGCAGTGTTCGGAGTCACCGGCAGTGGCAGAACGACGGGCATCTGGGCCGGCGCGATTGTTGACGGAGCGGGATACCATATTGCGTTTACCGGGATCGATGAGCTTGAAGAAATGCCTCCCGTATTATTGGCCACGAGGGTATAGGTGTTTCCCCCGACCACCGGCGCACGGTCAAGATACGACGTCGTGGCAACGGTCGCAATCTGAACCCCGTTGCGATACACATTGTATCCGGTGACTGCGAAAAGATCAGTGGATGGGCTCCACGAAACCCAGATCGTTGACGACCTTGTCTGTACCGCAAGTCCCGTAGGGATTGAAGGCGCTACATTGTCGCCGGTCACGGTGATGTTCGCGGGAGTAGATTGCAGAGAAACGTTTCCCGCTACGTCATACGCGGCAACCGTGTAAGAATATCACGATCCCGCAACAATGCTCGAATCTATATACGAGGGCGTAGCGGTGGTCGTGGTTGCGATTTTGGCGCCGTTCCGATACATAACGTATCCGCTCACGCCGACATTATCCGTGGAGCTCGCCCACGACAAACTCACCGCGGAGAGCGTGGCCTGTATCGCTTGCAAATTCTCCGGCGTGCTCGGCGGCAGAATGTCGTAAATGACCGTGATGCTCGCGGACGTAGAAGGAGAGAAATTCTGTGATACATCATACGCCGCCACTTTATAAGAATACGATCCCGCCCGCACGAAGTCCGTATACGACGTGCCGGTTACCACGGTGCTGGTATTGAGGAGATTCCCGTCGCGATAGATTTTATATCCCGCCACGCCCACATTGTCGGTGGATGCGCCCCAGGAAAGTGAAATCTGCGACGGCGAAATGGCAGTCGCCACAAGGTTCCCCGGCATGCTCGGGGCTTGGGTATCAACAGTTGCCGCCTGAATGACGAACCCAAGGCCGAATATGAAAGAGGAAAAAAGGAGCGCCCACAAAACAAAAAAATTTATGCCTAAAAAGCATACATCAATTGTATCACACGGCGGTTGGTCCCTGCTTCATTTTCATTTCAGCGCTTTCCTCAAATATTCTCCGGTGAAGCTCCCCTTCCGGCGGACGATCTCTTCGGGCGTGCCCTGCGCCACAATCCTGCCGCCGCGCGCGCCGCCTTCGGGACCGAGGTCAATCACCCAATCGGCGCTTTTAATGACGTCCAAGTTATGTTCAATCACGATAACCGTATTCCCGCGGTCCACGAGCCGCTGGAGCACTTTGAGCAATTGGTCGATGTCCGCAAAGTGTAGGCCGGTCGTCGGTTCGTCCAAAAGATAAAGCGTCCGGCGCGTATCGCGCTTGCCGAGCTCGGCGGAAAGTTTGATGCGCTGGGCTTCACCGCCGGACAAGGTCGTGGCCGACTGGCCAAGCGTGAGATATCCCAACCCAACCTCTTCCAAAATCGTGAGCTTTTCGTATAGCCACGGAATGTCCTCAAAGAATTGCACCGCTTCTTCCACCGTCATCCGTAGGATGTCGTAGATATTTTTCCCGCGATATCCCACCTCAAGCGTCTCGCGGTCAAAGCGCTTGCCTTTACAGATGTCGCACGTCACGTAGACCGTCGGCAGGAAATGCATTTCTATCGCGATCGTGCCATGGCCTTCGCAGTTCTCACACCGGCCGCCCGGCACATTAAAGCTGAACCGGCCCGGTTTGTAACCACGGACGCGCGCATCCTCGGTCGCGGCGAAAAGATCACGGATGTGCGTCCACGCGCCGACGTACGTCGCTGGGTTGGAGCGCGGCGTGCGGCCAATCGCGCCTTGATCGATATTGATGATCCGGTTCAGATATTCCAAACCAAGGATGGACTTGTGGTTATCCGCCTTATAGGTCGCGTGATTCAGCTTGTCCGCAATTGCCTTGTAGAGCACATCGTAGACCAAGCTGGACTTACCGGAACCGGAAACTCCGGTAACCACCGTGAACCGCCGGAGCGGAATGTCCACGTCAATGTTTTTCAAATTATTCGCCCATGCACCGCGAATTTTCAAAAAATCCTGCTTACTGCCCGCCCTGAGCGAAGTCGTCCCTCGAACCCCTCGGGACGACCCTGGATCCATCGAACGGGTCGAAGGGTCCACGCGCCGCCGATGCTCCGGAACTTCAATAAACTTTTTTCCGCG
Organism: uncultured Candidatus Saccharibacteria bacterium; assembly: GCA_964483915.1. Lineage (GTDB taxonomy): Bacteria > Patescibacteriota > Minisyncoccia > UBA6257 > 2-01-FULL-56-20 > CAJAQL01. The sequence goes on from CAZADL010000017.1 coordinate 9,379, forward strand.
CAGATACTGGAGCGTGAGCGAATCCTGCTTCATGTCTTTTACGAGCTGAGGCATCGGGCCTTGCGCCACGATTTTTCCCCCGTGGACGCCCGCGCCCGGGCCGATGTCCACGAGATAATCCGAATCACGGATCGTTTCCTCGTCGTGCTCAACAACAATGATGGTATTGCCGAGGTCGCGCAAATCTTTGAGCGTTTGAATGAGCTTCGCGTTGTCGCGCTGATGGAGCCCGATCGTCGGTTCGTCCAAAATATAAAGCGTGCCCACGAGGCGCGACCCTATCTGCGACGCAAGGCGTATCCGCTGGGCTTCGCCGCCCGAGAGTGTCCCCGCCTTCCGGTCAAGCGTGAGATATTCCAGCCCGACGTCCGCCATAAATTTCAGCCGGCTCCTGATTTCGCGGAGCGGCGCCTCGGCAACCTCGGTCTGCGACGCCGTTTTGAATTTGAGTGCGGAAAAGAATGCAAACGCATCTTCAATGGAGAGCGCCGTGATCGTATTGATATTTTTGCCGTCAATGAGAACGTTCAAACTTTCCTCGCGGAGCCGCTTGCCGAGACAGACTGGGCAAATTTCTTCCGACCAAATATCTTTCGTGCCCAAGCCATGACACTCTGGGCAAGCGCCATAAGGACTATTGAACGAGAACAGACGCGGCTCTATCTCCGGAAATGAAAAACCGTCATGCGGACAGGTGAATTGCGCCGAGAGCGAAATTTCTTCATCCGTGATGACCGTCACGACGTTGTTGCCGTATTTCAAGCTGGATTCAATGGCTTCCGACAACCGCAAGCGATTGTCCTTTTCCTTGAAGTTCATGCCCGCCGGAATACGGTCCACGACCAGTTCTATCGTATGAATCTTATACCGGCTCAGCTCCAGCCGTTCGCGGAGCGAATGGTATTTCCCGTCCACGCGCACCTCGGTAAACCCGGCGTTCAGAAAATCGTAGAGCATCTGGTAATATTCCCCTTTCCGGCCGCGCACAACCGGTGCCAAAATCACCAGATTTTTGCCGACAGCGCCATTACCCTTTCCCTTGTCATTCCGGCGACTCGTGGTGAGCGAAGTCGAACCAAAGCCGGAATCTAGGTTCTTGTCATTCTGAGCGAAGCGAAGAATCCTTTCTTTCGCGTTGAGAGAGGATGCTTCACGGAGTTTACCCTGAGTGAAGTCGAAGGGTTCAGCATGGCTGCCCCCGAAATTCTTCTCCGAAACCTCTATCGCGATATCCACAATCTCCTCGGTTGTGAGCTTTTTGATCTCCCTGCCGCACTTCGGGCAAAACGGGCGCCCCGCGCGCGCGAAAAGCACGCGGAGATAATCATAAATTTCCGTAATCGTCGCGACCGTGGACCGCGGATTCGCCGAGTGGCTTTTCTGGTCAATGGAGATCGCGGGCGAAAGGCCCTCAATGTCGTCCACATCCGGTTTATCAAGGCGGCCCAAAAACTGCCGCGCATAGGCGGAGAGTGACTCAATATACCGGCGCTGGCCTTCCGCGAAAATTGTGTCAAACGCCAAGCTCGACTTCCCGGATCCCGAGAGTCCCGTAAAGACCACCATCTTGTCCCGCGGGATCTCGAGATCCACGTTCTTCAGGTTATGCTCGCGCGCTCCCTTGATGATGATTGAATTATGTTGAGGCATCTTTTTTTGGTTCTCGTCGCCGCGAGGAATCTCTGCTTTCCCGTCATGCTGAGCGTTAGCGAAGCATCTTTTCTGTAATTCTAAGACAGGATTCTTCGCTTCGCTCAGAATGACAGAGTGTGTTCTCTCGCAAAGCTCGAAATGATCGAAGTATCCAAAACGCCGAAATCGCCCCGAGGTCGCTTCCTCTAGGGGGTAGCGAAAGAATACTATACTATCGCCCGGCGGGCAATCATTCGGCGCCCTCGCTCCACGTCCCCCGCTTTTCCTCCGGCAGGAGCTTTGCAATATCGCGCATCACCATATCCGATCGCTCGCGCAGTTCGTCAGCGAGCCGCCGGAACTCGAGGATTTCCTCCCGCGAGAGCCGCCCTTCTTTCCGCTTTTCGAGAATGGCCTTGATGCGCTCGATGCTCTCGATTTTCGGGATTTCGATCGGCTTTCCGATGACAACGTCAACTTTCGGACGCTCAAGGAGGAGCTTTACGTCGCTTTTCTCGCCCAATTTGCTCGACCTGACGTCAACGGCAACCGGCACGACGAGCGCGTCCGCAAGCTGGGCAAGGTAAACGGCGCCGTATCCGCCCCTCTCCGAAAGTTCCGATTCATAGCGGCCGTGGTAATACGCCGAGAGCACGACCGCTTTCCCGCCTTCGAATGCTCCTTCCATCTTTTCGAAATCTTCCGGATCGAAAAGGCCGCGTTCGACGCCCTTCCGCTTCTTGTGCCGCACGGAATAAAAATGTTCTTCTCCGACGATCTTGGTGCCGACGAACGCGACCGGGCTTTCGGCGAACGCGCGATGCGTCGATGCGTCCCCGACCGCAAGATGGAATTTCTTGCCGATCACCGAAATCGCGATCGGCACGTCGGAGTTGGTCGAATGCGTCGTTGCGAATATCACGCGTCGGTCCGCAGGAATCAAATCCAAATTTTCCCCGCCGCGTTCCGCAATTTCCCGGAAATTCGCCTTAACGAGCAGTTCGATTTTATTTACAAAAGCATCGGGCCGTTCGCCCTCCTTCATCCTGCCGTTCACTGCCGGCTGCTCCGCGCTTTCGGGCGCTTCAAGTTCCCCTTTTGGGCTTTCAAAACTTTTCGGCATCACTTCTTGTTGAGCAAGGTCTTTTTGTACGTATCGAGGTGGTTCAAGATGAGGCCGGTGCCTTTCGCGACGCAGAAGAGCGGGTCTTCGGCGACGTACGCCTGCACGCCGAGGTAACGCTCCAAAAAATCCGACATGTGGTGGAGCTGGACGCTCCCGCCCGAGAGGATAATCCCCTTCTCCATGATGTCCGCGACGAGCTCCGGCGGCGTGACGTTGAAAACGTTTTGTATCGAAGCCACAATATCAATCAAGAGCGGCGTGAGCGCTTCCGCGATCTCGTTGGAGTTGATCATGATGTCTTTCGGCAAGCCGGTCACGAGATCCCGTCCGCGGATGTGCGCTTCCATTTTTTCTTTGATGGGCATTGCGGAACCAATCTGGATCTTTACGTTTTCCGCGGTCTGCTCGCCGATCGCAAGGCCGTACTTCTTTTTCACGTAATCCATAATTGCCTGATCAAAGCGGTTCCCGGCGACACGTAAGCTCGCCCACGAAACGATATTTCCCAAAGCGATCACGGCTTGTTCGGACGTGCCGCCGCCGACGTTCACGATCATGTTGCCGCTCCGCGCGTTGATAGGAATGCCGGCGCCCAAAGCCGCAAGGATCGGTTCCCGCACGATAAACGCATTTCCCGCGCCCGCTTCCCGAGCCGCGTTCATGACCGCCCGGCGTTCCGTCTGCGTGATGCCGGCGGGGACCGAGATCACCACATCCGGCTTCAAGACAGAAATAGCGCCCGAGGCCTTGCGGATAAAATATTGAAGCATCGCTTTCGTAATGTAGTAATCGGCAATAACGCCATCTTTGAGAGGGCGGTACGCCACGATCTCGTCGGGTGTCCGGCCGATCATTTCCTTCGCTTCAGCTCCCACGGCAAGAACCGCATTTTCGGGACGCGTAAGAGCGACGATCGTCGGTTCGTTGATGATGAATCCCCTCCCGGGCACAAAAACGACGGTATTCGCCGTTCCTAAATCTATGCCGATTTTCTTCCGAAACATAGGAATATTAAAGACCTAAAAGACAAAGAAGTCAAAGATTTACGATACATTCTAGTCTGAAGCG